>JAHRHW010000361.1 GCA_019100305.1 Candidatus Thiodiazotropha taylori
CCGGAAGCTTCTCTGTCTACGCCGCGGCGGGTGGCGCATTGGCCACAGTCAGTGTGGACCTCTCCAACACCTACCAGGACTGGACCAGGAAAAATCTCAAGCTGAACGGTTTTCAAGGCGATGAGCATGAAATGGTCCGGGAGGATGTTTTCCACTATCTGGAGCGGGCCAGACGGGAGCGACGCCTGTTTGGCCTGATCATTCTCGACCCGCCCAGTTTCTCCAACTCCAAACGCATGGATGAAACCCTGGATATTCAGCGGGATCAGCAGCGTTTGATCGAGGGATGCCTTGAGCTGCTCAATCCCAATGGACAACTTATCTTCTCCACCAACCGTAAAGGTTTCAAACTGACACCGGAACTGGCACAGCACGAGGGTTGCCGGGAGATCACTCAACAGGTGGTACCGGAGGATTTCAAACGTCGTCTCCCCTACCGATGCTGGATCTTTCCGGCACCTTCCGCCAATTCATCTGTCTGATTAGACCGACACTTGACGCAGCGCAAAAATTACACTCTTATAACGAGCTATAGACCGGGTCGGTTCTGATTCAGTCCAGCAGTTGAATCCACTGCGCCAGTGACTCACTCGCCTTCTCGAACAGATACAATCAAATGCCTTAGCAGGGATGAAAAATCAGATGCTGAAAAGAGTTTTGCTGACGATTATCGGACTGGCCATACTGATCGGCATTCCAGCCGCAATCAAGATGCAGCAGTTCCAGGCCATGGCGGATATGCAGATGACCATGCCGCCGGAGATCGTCACCGCCGATCAGGTGAAGCGGCAACAATGGCCCAACACCCTCTCGGCCACCGGATCCCTGGTTGCCGTTCAGGGTGTTACCGTGAGCGCGGAACTGGGCGGCAAGGTCAGCGAAATCGCTTTTCAATCCGGCGACCGGGTCAAAGCCGGCGATCTGCTTGTGCGGCTCGATACCACGGCCGAGGAGGCGCAACTGAGATCGGCCGAGGCGGCGGAGAAGCTGGCCCGGATCAACCTCGATCGCAACCGCGGCCTGCGCGCCAACAAGACGGTCTCCCAATCCGACCTGGACACCGCCGAAGCCAACTACAAGCAGGCCACTGCTCAGGTGGAGAATGTTAAAGCGACCATCGCCAAAAAGACCCTGCGAGCCCCCTTCTCCGGTCAGCTTGGACTGCGCCAGGTCAACCTGGGACAGATCATCGAACAGGGCACACCGGTAGTGACACTGCAGACCATCGATCCGATCTACGCGGATTTCTCCCTGCCGCAACAGCGCTTCTCCAGCGTTGCAGTCGGCAACGAGGTCCGCATCACGACCGATGCGGCGGAGGATAAGCGTTTCAGCGGCAAGATCATCGCCATCAACCCGGAGATCGATCAGGCGACCCGCACAGTGCGGATCCGTTCCACTCTGTCGAACAAGGAGGAGTTGCTGCGTCCCGGCATGTTTGCGAATGTGAAAGTGATCATGCCGCAGCAGGATGATGTGCTCGCCATCCCGGCCACTTCGGTGCTCTATGCCCCCTACGGCGATACCGTGTTTGTTATCGACACGACCAAGGACGAGGCCACCGGCGAGGAACAGAAAACCCTGCGTCAGCAGATCATCCGCCTGGGACAGACCCGGGGAGACTATGTCTCCGTCGTCACCGGCCTGAAGGAGGGAGAGACCGTGGTCACCAGCGGTGTATTCAAATTGCGGCCGAATATGGCTGTGGTGGTGGACAACAGCCTGGCACTGGATGCCAAACTGGATCCCCAGCCGGCCAACGAATAAACGACTTCCAGGTATCGATCAAGATCCTTTAATCACATAGGGACATCTATCCAGTGGCTAAAACCAAAGCCTTTACCGATCTCTTTATCCAGCGCCCGGTGCTCGCCATCGTGGTCAACATGCTGATCGTGATTGCCGGCATCCAGGCCTGGAACAGCCTCAACATCCGTCAGTATCCGCTGAGCGAAAACTCCACCGTGAATATCTCCACGGTCTATGTTGGGGCCAATGCAGAGCTGGTGCGGGGCTTCATCACCACCCCCCTGGAACAGGCGATCGCCTCCGCCGACGGGATCGAGTATATCGAGTCGAAGAGTCTGCAGGGCTTCTCCATGATCAACGCCCGGCTGAAGCTCAACTACCCACCCACCAAAGCCCTCGCCGAGATCACTGCGAAGGTGAATCAGGTGCGCAACGACCTGCCCACCGAGGCCCAGGTGCCGGCGATTTCGATTCAGTCCGCCGATTCCCAGTTTGCCTCGGCCTATCTCAGCTTCGCCTCCGATATCCTCTCCCAGGCGGAGATCACCGACTATCTGATCCGGGTGGTGCAACCCAGGCTCGCGGCGGTCGCCGGGGTGCAGCGGGCCGAAGTGCTGGGCGCCCGTACCTTCGCCATGCGCATCTGGCTGAAACCGGACAAGATGGCGGCACTGCACGTCAGTCCCTCCCAGGTGCGTCAGGCACTGGCCGCCAACAACTTTCTCGCCGCCATCGGCACCACCAAGGGATCTCTGGTGCAGGTCAACATGACCGCCAATACCGATCTTCATTCGGTGGAGGAGTTCGAACAGCTGATCATCCGCCAGAGCGGCGACAGCATCGTGCGCCTGCAGGATATCGCTGATGTGACCCTGGGGGCGGAAGACTACGACACCTCGGTGCGCTATACCGGCCAGACTGCCGTCTTCATGGGCATCTTCCCCTTGCCCAGCGCCAACACCATCGATGTTATCAAGCTGGTGCGGGTGGAGATCGATGCCATCGCCAAGGACCTGCCCTCCGGGCTGGAAGTGAATATCGGCTACGACGCCTCGGAGTACATCGCCAATGCGATCACCGAGGTGACCAAGACCCTGGGTGATACCCTGCTGATCGTAATCGCGGTGATCTTCCTGTTTCTGGGATCGATCCGATCAGCCCTGGTGCCGACCATTGCGATCCCGGTCTCGTTGATCGGCAGTATCTTTCTGATGCAGGTGTTCGGCTTTACCCTCAATCTGCTGACCCTGCTGGCGATCGTGCTCTCGGTGGGACTGGTGGTGGACGATGCCATCGTGGTGGTGGAGAACATCGAACGCCATCTGCGTGAAGGCCGCAGCAAACGGGAGGCCGCCCTGCTCGGTGCCCGGGAACTGCTCGGGCCGGTCATCGCCATGACCGTTACCCTGGCTGCCGTCTACATGCCGATCGCCCTGCAGGGAGGATTGACCGGCGCTCTGTTCCGTGAGTTTGCCCTGACCCTGGCGGGGACGGTTACCATCTCCGGTATCGTCGCCCTCACCCTGTCGCCGATGATGTCGGCCCACATGCTGAAGAGCGCCGCCGATGAGGAGAAGGGATTCACCGGATGGGTCAACCACCACTTCGACCGGCTGCGCAGCGGTTATGGTCGACTGATCGGTCGCACCCTGCAGGCCAGACCCTATGTCTATGTGATCTGGCTGGTGGTGGCCGCAGCAGCTGTGCCGATGTATATGCAGTCACCCAAGGAGCTGGCCCCCAGTGAGGATCAGAGCGTGGTGTTCGGCATCATCAACTCTGCCGCCAATGCCACCGCCGATCAGAAACGCTTCTATGGTGCGGCGGTGGAGAAGGCCTTCCTCGATGTGGAGGAGGCAGATCTCAGTTTCCAGATTCTGTTCGCCCCATCGGTTGGCGCCCAGTTCGATACCGACGGCTTCTCAGGTGTAGTGGTCAAACCCTGGCACGCCCCGAGGGAGCGCACTGTGTTCGAAATCCAGCAGGAGATCCAGGGCAAGCTCGCCTCGGTACCCGGCTTCCAGATCTTCGCCACCACTCCACCGGCTCTGCCTGGCGGCAGTAACTTCCCTATCGAGTTCCTGATCACCTCGACCGCAGATGCCAAACAGCTGCTGGAGTTTGCCCAGCAGATTCAGGGCAAGGCGATCGAAAGCGGCATGTTCATGTTCCCCCCGCAGATCGACCTGAAGTATGACCAGCCCCAGGCCCAGGTGGTACTCGACCGGGATAAGATCGGTGCACTCGGGCTCGACCTCAACCAGGTTGGCCTGGATATGGCGGCTGCCCTCGGTGGTGATTATGTCAATCGCTTCAATATTGCCGGGCGCAGTTACAAGGTCATTCCGCAGATCGAACGCTCCCAGCGACTCAATCCGGACCAGTTGACCGAGATCTATGTCAGCGGGCCTGAGGGTCAACTGATCCCGCTGAGTGCGGTCGCGCAGATCGAAAATACCACTGTACCCCGTTCACTCAACCGCTTCCAGCAACTGAATGCAGTGAAACTCTCCGGCATGACCAACCGAACCCTGGACCAGGGCCTGGCGGTGCTTGAAGAGGCCGCAGCCGAGATCCTGCCGCCGGGTTACGGCGTCGACTACACCGGTGAGTCGAGACAGCTGCGTCAGGAGGGCAACAAGTTTCTGCCCGCCTTCGCCCTGGCGATCGTGATGATCTTTCTCGCCCTGGCGGTCCAATTCAACTCCTTCCGCGACCCGGGCATCATCCTGCTCGGTTCGGTTCCCCTGGCGATGTTCGGTGCACTGCTGTTCACCTTCCTGAAGATGCCCAATCCGAATCTGCCCTTCTGGACCAACGGCTGGACCACCACCCTGAACATCTA
>JAHRHW010000362.1 GCA_019100305.1 Candidatus Thiodiazotropha taylori
ATCGAACACTGCGCCAAAGCCGGTGCGAAAGTGATGGTGATGTCACATCGTGGCAGGCCGGAAGAGGGCGTCTATTCAGAAGAGAACTCGATGGCGCCGATTGCTGATGACATGTCCGCCAAATTGGGTGGCACAGTTCGTCTGATCAAAGAGTATCTGGATGGTGGTTTTGATGTGGCGGAAGGTGAGGTTGTGCTGCTTGAGAACGTCCGTTTCAATGCCGGTGAGAAGAAGGATAACGAAGAGCTGGCACAGAAATATGCGGCTCTGTGTGATGTCTATGTTATGGATGCGTTCGGTACCGCCCATCGCGCTCAGGCCTCTACCCATGGCGCCGGCAAGTTTGCTCCGGTTGCCTGTGCCGGCTTGCTGCTTGCCGATGAGCTGGACAACCTGGCAAAGGCGCTGGCCAATCCGGCTCGCCCGATGGTGGCAATTGTCGGTGGATCCAAAGTTTCAACCAAGTTGACGGTTCTGGAAGCGCTGTCAGAAAAGGTCGATCAGCTGGTCGTTGGTGGCGGTATCGCCAATACCTTCCTCAAGGCCACCGGACACAATGTGGGTAAGTCCCTATGTGAAGATGATCTGGTACCCACCGCTCAGGCTCTGATCGAAAAGATGAAAGAGCGTGGCGCCAATATACCAATCGCAACCGATGTGGTGGTTGGCAAAAACTTTGCCGAAGAGGAGCCTGCGGTACTCAAGCCTGCCGGTGAGGTTGCTGATGATGAAATGATTTTCGATATCGGTCCTGACAGTGCCAATGAGCTGGCTGAGATCATCAAGCAGGCTGGAACCATCGTCTGGAATGGTCCGGTAGGGGTATTCGAATTCGATCAATTCGGTGAAGGCACCAAGACCGTCTCCATGGCGATCGCGGATTCCGACGGCTTCTCTCTGGCGGGCGGCGGCGACACCATCGCGGCCATTCAGAAGTACGACATCTATAACAAAGTCTCCTACATCTCAACCGCTGGTGGCGCCTTCCTTGAGTATCTGGAAGGTAAAACCCTGCCTGCGGTGGCGATGCTGGAAGCTTGCGCGGCCAAGTGATCTATGTCCACTGACCAGAGGCCGGACAGGGGTCCGGCCCAAGACAACGTGCAGCAAGCATGTAATTGGATAGGTATGCCAAGAAGAACCAAAATTGTAGCAACCCTGGGTCCGGCAACAGATGACCCAAAGGTTCTCGACAAGCTTATACACGCCGGGGTGGATATTGTTCGCCTCAACCTTTCACACGATGCTCACGACTCGCAAAGACAGCGTGCGGAACGGATTCGTAACCGGGCCCGTGCCTGTGGTCGTCAAATCGGTGTTTTGGCGGATCTTCAGGGGCCGAAGATCCGTATTGGCAAATTCAAAAACGGCTATACCGAACTGGAAGAGAACGGCCAATTCATCCTCGATGCGGCGCTGCCGTTGGATGCGGGTGATGACGAACGCGTGGGGCTGACCTATCCGGAGCTGATCGAAGATGTCTCCCGAGGCGACACCCTGTTGCTCGACGACGGTGCTGTTGAGCTTTGGGTCTCCGAGGTTGCCGGGAAAGAGGTGCACTGCAAAGTCGTGGTTGGCGGCAAGCTCTCCAACAACAAAGGGATCAACAAGCAAGGTGGTGGACTTTCAGCACCCGCACTGACCGACAAGGATCGGGCGGATATCCTGTTTGCCGCCGAGATCGATGTGGATTATCTCGCTGTCTCTTTCGTACGCAATGCGGATGATGTAAGAGAGGCGCGTCGCCTTCTGGAGGAGGCGGGTGGCAATGGCGGTATAGTAGCCAAGGTTGAGCGTGCCGAGGCGTTGGACTGTATAGAAGAGATTATCCAGGCTTCAGATGTGATCATGGTTGCCCGCGGTGATCTGGGTGTTGAGATCGGTGATGCCGAATTGCCCGCTGTGCAGAAAGAGATGATCAAAAAGGCCCGGGGGATGAACTCGGTGGTGATCACAGCGACGCAGATGATGCAATCGATGATCGAGAACCCCATCCCCACCCGAGCTGAAGTGTTTGATGTTGCCAATGCCGTGATCGATGGTACAGATGCCGTCATGCTCTCTGCAGAAACCTCGGTAGGCAAATACCCTCACAAGGTGGTCAAGGCGATGGATCGGGTGTGTGTCGAAGCTGAGAAACACCAGCTTGCGAGGCGCTCAAGCCACAGACTCGATAGTGTCTTCGGCCGGGTGGATGAGGCGATCGCCATGTCCACCATGTATACCGCCAATCATCTTGGGGTGAAAGCGATTGCCGCACTGACCGAATCCGGCTCAACGGTAAAATGGATGTCCAGAATCAGCTCCGACATTCCGATCTATGCGTTGACCCGGCATGTACATACCCGACGTAAAGTGACACTCTATCGCGGTGTCTATCCGGTCAGTTTCGATGTGGCCAGTACTGACATTGCCCAGGTCAATGAAGAGGTGATCGACGAGTTGCTGCGCCGTGGAGAGGTCAGAGAGAATGATCTGGTGATCATCACCAAGGGCGACCGCTCCGGTGTGGAAGGCCAAACCAATATTATGAAAGTAATGCGTGTCGGCGAGCATGTGCTGGCCGACAAAAATAAAGATTGATGTCACCACCAATGGGTGGTGATTAAGTTGTAACGAGACTATAAACACAAACCAAGGAGGCTATCATGGCTCTGATTTCCCTGCGCCAACTACTCGACCATGCCGCGGAGCACGGCTATGGTCTGCCTGCGTTCAATGTTAACAACATGGAGCAGGTGCATGCCATCATGCAGGCAGCGGATGCCGTCAACAGCCCGGTCATTCTGCAAGGATCTGCTGGTGCCCGGTCATACGCAGGTGAACCCTTCCTGCGTCATCTGATCATTGCTGCAACCGAGATGTATCCTCACATTCCTGTTTGTATGCATCAGGATCACGGTACCTCACCATCCGTCTGTCTGCGTTCGATTCAGTCAGGCTTCTCATCTGTGATGATGGACGGCTCTCTGATGACCGACGGTAAGACCCCTTCCAGCTACGAATACAATGTGGATACCACAGCCAAGGTGGTCGATATTGCCCACGCAGGCGGTGTTTCCGTTGAGGGTGAGCTGGGTTGTCTGGGCTCCCTGGAAACCGGTCAGGCTGGTGAAGAGGATGGTATCGGTGCTGAAGGTACCCTGGACCACAGCCAGTTGCTGACCGATCCTGATGAAGCGGCGGATTTCGTCAAGAAGACCGGTGTGGATGCCCTGGCAATCGCAATCGGTACTTCCCACGGCGCCTATAAGTTCACCCGTCCGCCGACAGGCGATATCCTGGCCATCGACCGGGTCAAAGAGATCCACGCACGTATTCCGGATACCCATCTGGTAATGCATGGCTCTTCATCTGTACCGCAGGACTGGCTGGCCATCATCAATGAGTATGGTGGTGATATGGGTGAAACCTATGGTGTGCCTGTCGAAGAGATCGTCGAAGGCATCAAGCATGGTGTGCGTAAGGTCAACATCGACACTGACCTGCGTATGGCCTCTACCGGCTCCATTCGTAAGCACCTCAATGACAACAAGTCCAACTTCGATCCACGCAAGTTCCTGAAAGAGGCTACCAAGGCCATGTCGGATATCTGTAAGGATCGTTATGAAGCCTTCGGTTCTGCCGGAATGGCGGAGAAGATCACTCCGATCTCTCTCGAGAACATGCAGGTACGCTACGAAAGTGGTGAACTCGATCCGAAAATCAACTGATCTTCGTATCGGTTAGCCGTTAATTCGGCGCACGATAAAGGGGCCATTCGGCCCCTTTGTTTTTTGCCGGAATATCACCAGGGAGTTCCCTGGCGGTGCGGTCTACATCAGGCCTTCAAGTTCCAGCGCCTTTTTCAGTCTGTTGGGATTGAAACCTTCAAATTTTTCATCGCCGACCAGGATCAGCGGTACGCTTTTACCACCGATTTCAAAAAACTTTTTCTGAATCTTGCCGGGTTTGGCAACGTTGAAGTCAAGAAAGGGTACGTTGTTTCGTTTCAGCCAACGCTTTAAGTGGAGACAATGAGGGCACCTCAACGTAGTGTAGATCACTACCCGGGTTGCTTTGTTGTTCTGTTTTGTCATATCCTCAGAAGTGTATAAGCTCAAATCGGTCTTGCCCAATATTATTTTCGAGTGAGATTTTCTGTCCGCCCTGGTCGATCATTTTTCGACCGCAATCAGTAACACAGGGTGTGCGACTGAACTGATATGAGATGGTATGAGACTGATCAACGAATCGCTGTGGTCAATACAGTACGGCATGTCAAAACTGAGTCGCTTCATGTAGCTGCAGCAATTCACTCTGAACCTGTCAGAGCACTCACGGTTAAAAGCCCATATCTTAGCTCAAATTATAGATCCAAAATACGAATTGGATTCTTGAAGCGTGGTGTTTGATTGATGAGTCTCAACTCTTTGTCAGGATAACCGCTTTGCAGGGTGACGAGGCTGGTTGCCGCTTGCCAAACCGGCGCTCTCTTATGCTGATCCGGGCAGGTCGTATAATGGCAGATTGGATTGATATCAACCGGCTATCGAAGCCTGCTGACTGG
>JAHRHW010000363.1 GCA_019100305.1 Candidatus Thiodiazotropha taylori
CAGTTTATAGCGAGTGGTCGCGGCCAACACATAGTTCAAGGCGCTGCTCAGTGAAATCCGGTGACCAATCGAAACATAGATTGGTTTCACTTCTGAACGGCTGCGCAACACCGCGCCGATCACCTCTTCCCGATCGATCAATGGAACCCAACTTCCCTTCTTCTCCGACAGCACCTCATGTGTGCCGATAAGGCGTGTCTTTGCAACACCGATCGAGGGGATATCGGTCAGGAGACCCAGATGACAAGCCAGGCCAAAGCGTCTTGGATGGGCTAATCCCTGTGCGTCGCATAACAGCAGATCCGGCGGGCAGCTGAGCTTTTCAATGGCCAGCAGGATCGCCGGCACTTCTCGAAAGGAGAGCAGACCCGGTATATAGGGAAACTGGGTTGGAACTCGTGCTATCGCCTGTTCGACTAGTTGAAGAGAGGGAAAATCGAGAATCGCGATCGCCGCTCGGGTGATTTTGCCGGCTTCCTCAAAGCCCACATCCACTCCGGCGATACGTTGTGGTTGTTTCATCTGATCAACTTGGATGACCTGGCTACTGAGCTGTTTCTGTAGGGCTATCGCATCCTTAGGTGTCAGGTCCCATGGGTGGCTGAGGGCCATCAATTGATGTTTTCCGCTTACAAATTTTGAAAAATAGCTTAATCTTGAAGTTCAGAGGTCAAGAAAACAACTAATATTATTTATAAATTACTGTATTATGTTTAAGCTTTCTTGAAACTGGACGATACAGCTGTATCGATTTCAAGGATGGATCTGCTTCAAGCGGTACAGTTTTAACAGAAAAATCTTAAAGAATATTATGTCAGTCGAGCTATTCAACAACGGAAGCCACATCTGTGTGGCATTCAGAGACTTGGTCTCAGGTGAAGCCGTACAAGCCAATCAGTTCCTAATCTACGATCATCAGCATGCTGCACTCATCGATCCAGGTGGTGAACTGACCTATTCCAGGCTGTTCATGGCGATCAGTGACTATATGAATGTGAAGAAGCTGGATTATGTGGTTGCCTCCCATCAGGATCCGGATATCGTTGCTTCCGTCAACAAATGGCTGGTTGGTACAGACTGTAAGGTTGTGGTGCCTGCCCTGTGGGAGCGCTTCATCCCCCATTTCACACGCCCTGGCCGCTTGGTTGATCGGGTTGTGGCAATTCCGGATGAGGGCACCAATCTGCAACTGGGGAATATCCGCCTGATGGCATTGCCCGCCCACTTCCTTCATGCAGAAGGCAATTTCCAGTTTTATGATCCACTCAGCCGGATTCTCTTCTCCGGGGATTTGGGCGCCAATCTGCCCCCGGGCGATCTGAATGCTCCGGTGAAGAAGCTCTCTGAGATGATGCCGTACATGGAAGGCTTTCACCGTCGCTATATGAATTCCAACAAGGTCTGCAGGCTCTGGGCGAACATGGTCCGTCAACTCGATATCGATATGATCGTACCCCAGCATGGCCGGGCGTTCGTCGGTAAGAAAGTGGTCAATGAGTTCATCTCCTGGATCGAAAATCTGGAGTGTGGTGTGGATCTCGTCACCCAGGCCAACTATCAGTTACCCTGATGATTAGACTGTCTGCCTCACTGGCAGTGACTTTGTCATAGCGGCAAACCAACGTGTAATATTACACTGACCTGTCGGTCAGCTGATTTCTGTTGACGGCAGTATTTCCGGAATCTGCTCGATGGGGATGGGTTTGCTGAAATAGTAACCCTGCAGATATTCACACCCCAGATGGGTCAGCACTTTCAACTGTTCTTCTGTCTCCACACCTTCTGCAATCACTTCCAGTTCCAAAGCCTTGCCCATGGAGAGAATGGCATTGACCAACGAGTATTGGTTGCCGGGTTTTGGCGAATCATACGCTTGCGACCATTGTAACTGGCTGATGAAACTGCGGTCGATTTTAAGTTGACCGATTGGTGCGTTGTCTATCGTGGCCAGCGATGAGTAGCCGGTACCGAAATCATCAACTGAAAAGGTGATATTCAGTTCCGACAACTGTTTCAGAGTATCATTGGCAACCTTGTTGTCGGGCAACAGCAGGGATTCCGTGATTTCGAAAACCAGACATTTGGGATCGAGTTCGTAACGCTCGATGATCTGCTTCACCTGAGTGGTGAAGCTCGAGTTCTCAAGCTGTTTGGCACTGACATTGATAGCATAACGAATCGAGGCATCGAACAGCTTCTGTTGCTGCCAGGCAATGATCTGCTTCACCACCGTCTCCAAGACCCAATTGCCGATTTCGACAATCATGCTGGTATCTTCTGCAACATGGATAAACTGGTCCGGGGTTACAATGCCGCGATAGGGGTGTTGCCAACGCAACAGGGCTTCCAGAGCATAGATGGTGCCATTGTTGTGCATCTGAGGCTGGTAGTAGAGACTGAACTGTTGCTCTACCAGAGCCACCCGCAGTTCGGCCTCCAGGATCATGCGCTGCCTGGCCATCTCCTGCATGTTGGCCTGAAAAAAACGCGCCAGTGCCCCACCCTCTTTTTTTGCCTGGTACATGGCGGTATCCGCCTGGCGTACCACATCGTTGAGATTGTCTTTACTCTGAAATGGAAAGATACTGATGCCGATGCTTAGGGTGATCTGAAAGCTGTGACCACCGAGTATGATCGGTTCATTCAATGCTCCGATGATATGTTCGGCAAAGCGCTGAGCAATCACTGCCATGATATTTTTATCATGATGTTGCTCAGCAAGCAGGACGACAAATTCATCGCCACCCATGCGGAACAGCAAGTCTTCCTTGCGCGTATGATGTTGGATTCTGTTGGTGAAATCGATCAGCAGCTTGTCACCGGTGTGATGGCCAAGCGAATCGTTGATATTTTTAAACCGGTCCAGATCCATAAACAAAAGGGCACCAAAGGAGTGCTGTCGCTTGGCAAGGGCAAGGGCATTTTCCAGCCGCTCATAGAGAGAGGACCGGTTCGGTATGCCGGTGAGTAGATCGTGAAATGCCTGATAATGAATCTTCTCTTCAGATTTTTTGATTTCGGTAACGTCGCTGATGACGATAAGTATCGTTTCTGACCAGTGCTGGTAGCCGGATTTGTTATCGCTATCCAGACGTCGGCCCTGAATCCTGCCGATGAAGCTGCTTGTCTCTGTACCCCTGTCGCCAACTTTGAATCGAACATCGATATGTTTGTCTTGAGGCTGCTTGACAAAGGCATTGAAGCGACTGCGGAATATGTTCTGATCGATCGGCAGCATGAATTCTGCCAGAGCCTTACCGGTAAGGCTGTACTTTTCCATGCCGAGCATCGAGGCGAGCATCTGGTTGGAGCGTATGATCAGGCCACTGTCATCGAGGCTGGCGTACCCGACCGGGGCTTCGTTGTAGAGGTTGAGATACTGTTGGTGGGTAAACTCCAATTTGGCCTGGGCTTGGCGCAACTCTTCATTCTGCAACTCCAGCTCGATCTGATGAACATGCAGATCCTGCAGCAACCTGTCCCGGTCAGCCAGTTTTTTTTCATAAGTGATGCGCTGCCGTCTTTGTGCAATCTGCTCCGCCCGCTCGCGCATATACTCATGGTTTGGATGGCCAGGTTTGTTGCTTTCGTCGTTACCCATAGTTGCAGATTGTGTCGTTTATTGAGCTTTTAACAGGCCCACAAACCAATGTCGGTGGCCGATGACCATTTCTGCAACCGTCAGATGTTGATTGGTGATCTCACCATCTTTTCGTTTTACCGGGACTTCGCGGGTTCTGCCGATAATCTTTGAGTCACCCTCTTTCAGGTATCGCTGAATGTGATGGTCATGCTGTGCGGCGTGATCGTCCGGCATGAGAATCGATATGTTTTGATCGATCAAGTCGCTTTCATCGTAACCGACCAGGTCAATCAGGGCCTGATTGACTTCCTGAATCTCACCCTGTTCATTGATCAGCACATAGGCATCGCTGACTTTCAGCAGTGCCTCCATTCTCAGCTCTTGTTCGACTAGCTTGTTCTGTGCCTTACGTAAGCCGCTGGTGCTGACAAAGGTGAAGACCACGCCGGAATAGGTGTCGGGTGCAATCTGATAGGGAAAGACGCGCATGAAAAACTCTTCGCCGGTCTCCGTATTGATCTTTTCCCTTTCAATACCGGTTTCGTGTATCAGCACCTCTTTGGCAAGCTGAACCAGATCCACATTCAGCAGTCTGTGGGAGAGATGACTGATCGGTCTTCCTATGTCCTGGTCGATAATCCGGAAGAGCTGTGTGGCCTCCGGGGTATAGCGCCGTATATCCAGATTCTCATCGAGAAACAGGGTGGCGACCCGGGTGTTGCACAGCAGGTTGTCCAGGTCGTTATTCACCTCTGTCAGTTCGGTGATTTTACCCTGGTACTCGGAGTTGACCGTATAGAGCTCTTCGTTGACCGACTGCAGCTCTTCGTTGGTACTCTGCAACTCCTCATTACTCGCCAGCAACTCTTCGTTGGTCGCCTGCAGCTCTTCATTGGAGGTCTCAAGTTCCTCAACGGTTGCCTGCAGATTCTCCCGGGTAAACTGCAGTTCGTTCTCCAG
>JAHRHW010000040.1 GCA_019100305.1 Candidatus Thiodiazotropha taylori
CTTCCAGTTCACGTATGATCTGTCGCAAGCTGACCAGAGCGTTCTTTTTACGCAGGATTTCATAGAAATCGATCTCTACCGCCTGCAGGAAGTGAATCAGCGCCCAGGTCGAACCTCTGGCTTCATAGAAAACGTCGTCGATCTCCAACCAGGGTGTCTGTACCCTCATCTGGTCGTTGGTGGCTGTGGATTGGGAGGCCGAAGGGTCCCCTGCCAGATCGGTATTGATTCGCTGTTGCCCGACACTGGCGCTCAAACGCTGAGATAGACTACCGAGTCTTTTTTCCACCACCGCAAGCCAATCCCGCAGATTATCCGCCCTGGCATAGAACTGGGTGTTTTGATTGCCATCCGCAGAGAGCCCTTTCAGATAGCGCTCCAGTGCTTCAATACCCTGCCTGTATTCACCTTCAGTGGATGGGAAAATCCAGGAGTCATTACTGTAGTTGAATTGGGGCTCGGCAATCGCGAGATCCTTGTTTTCCAGGGATTGGGATTGAGAGCGGCTCATGTCGTTTCTCAGCGAACGAGCCAGATCTCTGACCTGGGTGAGCACGCCGAACTCCCAGTTCGGCATGTTGTCGAGAAACACACTGGGAGGCGTGATGTCGTTACTCAGATAGCCACCCGGTTTTTCTAACAGGGTTTTGATTGCCGTCAGCAGGGTCATGGTGGTGTAGGAGCCTGTTACCGGTTTCAGCTCCAGTTCCGCCAGTCGATCGTTACTGTGGCTGCGCACATCGAACGGTGGCGGCATGATGCTCCAGTAGACTCCGAGCAGAAACAGGATGACGATCAGTGTGATGGTGGCCAGGCCACTCGCCCAGAGCTTTCCTTTCTCCCGCAGAGTACGCGGGTGGTAGAGGGATAGGATACGATTGAACATTGCCACTGTTTGGCGGGCAATCCTGGTGAAACTGTCCTTCACTGATGACCTTCCTTTCGTTGAGATTGGAATACTCCCTGCTTCAGGTTGCCAGCTGTAAATTCTGCAACCCGCAAGGAATTATCTCACGATTCTCTTGGAGACCTATCCTATATGGTGTCATGAGCTTGAGTTTTCAAGCTCATGATACAACTGTTCAGATCAGCCTGATATAGTGATCTGCCAGCAGCAGGGTGAATAACAGGCTCAAATAGAGGATTGAGTAGCCAAAGGTTTTCATGGCATGGGTACGGCCCGGGCTATGCAGCAGTTTGACCGCGTGATAGACGAAACCGATACCGAGTGCAATCGCGCCGCTCAAATAGAGATAGCCGCTCATATGGACCACGAAGGGCAGCAGAGTGACGGCCAGTAACATGATGCTGTAGATCAGAATCTGCTGCTTGGTAAAGTCGACACCATGGGTTACCGGTAACATGGGAATGTCAGCCTTGGCATAGTCATCGCGCCGGTGAATCGCCAGAGGCCAGAAGTGGGGTGGGGTCCAAACAAAGATGATCAACATCAGCAGAAAGGCCTCGATGGTTACCTCGCCGGTAATCGCAGCCCAACCGAGCAGCGGCGGTGCAGCACCAGCCAGACCGCCCCAGACGATATTTTGCGGTGTCGTACGTTTCAGAAATCGGGTATAGATCAGTGCATATCCAATCAGCGCCAGGAATGTCAGCAGTGCCGTCAGCGGATTCACCAGAAAGTAGAGCATGGAGATCGAAACCGTACCCAGAAGCAGGGCAAAACTACCGGCATGCTGGCTATCCATATGGCCGCTTGGGATCGGTCGGCGCTGGGTACGGTCCATCATTTTATCAATCCGTTGATCGACAATATGGTTGACCACCGCCCCACAGGCCGCTGCCAAAGAGATGCCGAGCAGCCCGAACAACATCGGTTGCCAGGGGACTACACCCTGTTTCGACAGCAGCATGCCGACCAGTGCGGTAAAGGCGATCAACAACACCACCTTGGGTTTGGTCAGCTCATAGTAGTGCTGCCAGGCGAAACCAACGGATTGGCGAGCGGTAAGATCACTGGTGGCCATATTGACCTCCTTGGGACCAGGTTTGTGAAGCCTTGAGCAGGCGTTCCAGATCCTTGAGAATCTGTTTGGAAGTGACCTGTGGGGTGTCATATCGCATCATCAAGTCACCTCTGGGATCGACAATAAAGATCGGTACGCTGTCTTCGAATTCAGCTTCTGGAAAGAGTGTTCTAATGGCGCTCTGCTGGCCGTCATCGGCTATCAGCAGATGGGTGCCTTCAAGACCGTCAAGGGAGGGTGTCTGCAGACTTCCGTCACTCCC
This sequence comes from Candidatus Thiodiazotropha taylori, assembly GCA_019100305.1. Taxonomy (GTDB): domain Bacteria; phylum Pseudomonadota; class Gammaproteobacteria; order Chromatiales; family Chromatiaceae; genus Thiodiazotropha. The sequence continues at coordinate 2,248 of JAHRHW010000040.1, forward strand.
CGGCAGAATGATCAGCCCACGGGCAATGCGCTGTCTATTGGCCGCTGTGGCTCTACGGATCTGTCGGACTTTGATCAGGGTTTCCAGGCAGGCAGCATCACAACTTCTTTCGCTGATCACCAGCAGCGTCCACATACCTTCAAGGGTTTGCCAGTCAAACCTCATCTGATCGGCTGTTTTGAGATCGAGTGGTGCCACTGCTCTGGGAGGATCGATCAGTACCCCATGATGTGTCCTGCCTGACGGGAGCCATTGTGGATTCAGAAAAAACAGCCAGGCAGCGATCAGTGGTAGCGCAGTAATCGCAACCAGGATCCATAACGAGGTCAGATTGCGTGAAGCTGGGGATTGTTGGGCCAGACTGTTCATGGGGTTTCGTTTGACACCTTTTGATAGGAGAGACGGAGCCAGACAAGCAGAGCGATGACGGCGAAAGCAAACCACTGGATGGCGTAACCGATATGCATCAGATCACTGACTTTCGGTGTTGGCCATTGGCGAATGAAATTTTGATCATCTTCCGATGTCTGCAGTACCAGTATGGGTAATACCTCTAGCCCTGACCATTGACGATATCGCTCCAGTGTCAGATAGGGCCAGTGTGGCGGTAGCTGACTGTTGTCGTCGATTGGGGTAAGTTCTATGGCCGGGGCTTGTGGAATGGTGATCTCTCCACTTATGCTCAGCTGGCCACTGCTGTTGGGTAGTGATTCGTTGTCTGTTGCAGGCGTTACTGCAGTCCAGCCACGATTCACCAGGACGAGTTCGCCGCTTTCTGAGAGCTGCAGAGGCGTCACAACATGAATACCGGTTTTACCCAGGTGTTTACGATTGGTAATAAAAATGGTCCTCTCTGTCAGGAATTCACCTTGCAGCTTTACCTGTCGGTAGAGAAGCTGATCCGCTTGGGGGCGCACAGAATCGGTTAATGAGATGGGAGGCATCTTACGGCGCATCTCCAAGGCAGTCGCCTGGTTGCGTTTCTGCTCGGCACGCTCGAGTTGCCAGAATCCGAGACTGCATAATAGGGGAGTTACTATTACCATAACAACTGTAGGGATTGTTTGAGCGCGAAATTGCCGGGTACTGCTTGTCATAACAACTATATTAAAAACATCCTTAATCAATACAGTACTGAAGATCGGTATTTCATCGGTACCTCAGAAGAGGACATATTCATGGACATTATCTTTAAATTACCTGTACTTCTGGTTCTGTTATTCATACTCATCTCCCTCTTTCAGGGAATGTACTACATGGCAAAGGATGACGGTAAGAACAGTAGCACCCGTGTGGTACGCGCATTAACCATCCGGGTGACACTCTCGATACTGTTGTTTGCCATTCTCATGGCCGGATACTTTTTTGGGCTGCTTACACCTCATGGACTAACACCTTGATTCAGTTTGAAATGGGCTATGAGCAGGCTCACAACCAATAGACAAACACAAACAGACCGAGCCAGACCACATCCACAAAGTGCCAGTACCAGGCCACGGCCTCGAAGGCGAAGTGGTTGTGCGAGCTGAAATGGCTTTTCATACTTCGGCCCAGGATCGCCATCAGCATCACCGCCCCCATGGTTACATGGAATCCATGGAATCCGGTTAGCATATAAAAGGTTGAGCCGTAGGCTCCGGTCTCCAGTGTCAGGTTGAGCTCCTGATAGGCGTGCCCATATTCATAAGCCTGAAGGATGACGAAAAAGACCCCTAGGGCGATGGTTGCGATGAGTCCGTTTACCAGCTGTTTTTGGTTGTCCATCTTCAAACCCCAGTGGGCCCAGGTGATGGTCGCGCCGCTGGTCAGCAGTATCAGGGTATTGATTGCAGGAATTCCCCAGGCACCCATCGGTTGGAACTCACCACCCAGTTCTCCCGGCCCATGAGATGGCCAGACATTCTCAAAACCGTGATAGAGAATCTCGTTGGTTACCCCAAGATAGCCATCGCCACCCAGCCAGGGCAGGGCGATATTCCGAATGTAGTAGAGGGCGCCAAAAAAGCTGAGAAAGAAGAATACTTCCGAGGCGATAAACCAAAACATGCCCATGCGGAAAGAGGTATCCACCTGACGATTGTAACAATCGCTCAAATTCTCCTTGATCACATCCCGGAACCAGCCATACAGCAGGTAGAAGAACATCAGCAGGCCTGCAACCACCAGATAGCTGCCTAGGGAGACTCCATTCATTGCCAGAGCGCCACCAAACAGGGTGATTAACAGTGAAAACATGCCGATGATTGGCCAGGGACTTGGATCGGGTATGAAGTAGTCCCCACTATGCTCCTTTGCTGACATTATAATTCTCTCCCCGATATGAGTTTTGTTTGATTGATTGTCATCGGTTATCTATTGGGTAAATTGCTTTCAGTTGCCGACTGTCTGGCGATTTGCGGTAGCAGTTTCGAAAGATCAGTTTTGTTTTTTGAGGCCTTTAAACGCATAAAGCTATAGGACAGGGTAAGCGATTGAATGTCTGTTGGAAGGTCAGGGGATACCATAAACCTGAGTGGCATATCAGTCTGCTGATTACCGGCCAGGGTCTGCTTGTTGAAACAGAAGCACTCCAGTTTGCTGAAATAGGGTGTCGCCTGCCAGGGGGCAACGCTGGGAATTGCCTGTCCGGTCGCAGCATCGCCACTGCGGTTGCGGGCGACAAAATTGACTTCATAGGTCTTGCCCGGATGGACCCGCATGCTGCGGGTTGTCGCCTGGAAATCCCAGGGCAGATTGGGATTTACCGTGGCATCGAATTTCACAGTTACCCATCGGTCGCTTTCAACCTGTTTGACCACTTGAAGATCAGCAGGGTTGATTTTTCGTTGTGACAGGGACTGTGTGCCAGTCACTTCACAAAACAGGTCATACAGTGGTACCAGAGCGAAACCAAAACCGAACATGCCCACTACCAGGCCACTCAGTAGCAGGGTGGTGCGACGGTTCTTGTTTTCTCCGCTACCTGTTTTGTTCATGGCATTGCCTGGGTGCCTACGATGCGGAACAGGCCTGTCCAAAATGGGAAGGAAGTAACCAGGAAGAAGATCGCCATGCCACCCAGCACCCAGGCCAGGCGGACATTTTTATTTCTCAGCTCCGGTGTTTGATATCTCGGTACTCTCATTACCACTCCTGTTTCTATTTGATTTGTGGCGCAACGGTCCAGGTGTGGAATGCCGGCGGTGAATCCAACTCCCATTCCAGGCCTTTGGCACCTTCCCAGGCTCTGCTTTCAGCTTTCTTTCCGCCACGAATGGTTTTAATGACGATATAGAGCAGTAACAGGTGGCTCAGACCGAATATGATCGCGCCGATACTGGAGATGACATTGAACTCGGTGAACATCATGTTGTAGTCGACGATTCTTCTCGGCATGCCAGCCAGACCAAGAAAGTGCTGCGGGAAGAAGGTGATGTTGAAACCGATTACATTGGTCCAGAAAAAGATCTTGCCGAGGGTTTCGTCATACATATGACCTGTCCACTTGGGTAGCCAGTAGAAAACACCGGCGAACAGCCCGAATACAGCGCCTGGCATCAGTACATAGTGAAAATGGGCAACAACGAACATACTGTCGTGATACTGCATATCGGCTGGAACCACAGCCAGCATAACGCCACTCAATCCACCGAATGTGAACATCAGAACGATGGCTACGGCAAACAGCATGGGCGTTTCAAAGGTCATGGCGCCGCGCCACATGGTGGCGATGAAATTAAAAATCATCAGACCCACCGGGATGGAGATCAGAATGGTACCGATCATAAAGTAGGTTACCGCGCCCAATGACATACCGATGGTGTATTGATGATGGGCCCATACCACCATACCGATTGTGGCTACGGTCAACATCGCGCCAACCATCGACTTATAGCCGAACAGGGGTTTGCGGGAAAAAGCGGGAATCACATGGGAGAGCACACCGATTGACGGCAACAGCAGGATATAGACTTCCGGATGACCAAAGAACCAGAACAGATGTTGAAACAACACCGGGTCTCCACCGCCGGCTGCATCAAAGAAGCTGGTGCCGAAATGTCTGTCAAACAGCAGCATTGTGACACCGCCGGCAAGTACCGGTACTACCAGAATCAGCAGAAATGCGGTTACCAACCAGGTCCAGCAGAACATCGGCATGGTCATCAGTGTCATGCCTGGTGCACGCATGTTCAACAGGGTGACAATGATGTTGATCGAGGCCAGTACTGAGGATATACCCAACAGGTGGATGGCGAAGATCAGAAAATCCATCGACATGCCAACCTGAACTGACAGCGGCGGATAGAGTGTCCATCCGGTATTGATCTGGGTGCCACCACCAGGAAAGAACGGCACGACAAAGGAGAGAATCAACATGGTTGCAGCTGCCGGAAGAATCCAGAAGCTGAGATTGTTCATCCTTGGCAGAGCCATGTCCGGTGCACCGATCATCATCGGAATCATCCAGTTTGCCAATCCTGCGGCAGCCGGCATAACCGCGCCGAATATCATGATCAGAGCATGGTTGGTCACCAGATTGTTGTAGAGATCCGGATCAAGTAACTGGATACCCGGTTGGAACAGTTCCAAGCGGATCAGCATGGCACTTGCGCCACCGATGAACAGCATGATCAGGGCAAACAGAAGATACAGGGTCCCGATATCTTTATGGTTGGTGCTGAACAGCCAACGCCGCCAACCTGTTGGCATATCATGGTGATGCGCTTCATCGTGGTTTAAGGTGGTTGTGGTCATGTTCAAACTCTCCTCTATCTCGCCTGCTTCACATCTGAAGGTTGCACCACATCGCCTGTATTGTTGTCCCAGGCGTTTCGTTCGTAGGTCACGATGGCTGCAATTTCAAGATCGTTCAGTGAACCCCAGGGCTGCATGGCAGTACCCTCTTTACCTTTGATGACAATCTCAAGGTGGGCTTCGATGGGGCCGGTTACCATCGCCGAACCTTTCAAACCAGGAAAGGCGGGAGGTAGCCCCATACCGCTGACCTGATGGCAGGCGGCGCATTTCGTGTCGTACAGGGTTTTTCCTTTCGCCATCAACTCGTCCAGGCTCCAGGTTTTGTCAGCGCTGGCTTCAGCCGCCGCTGCCACCTTGATGGCTTTTTGATCATCGACCCAGGCGGCAAACTGTTGTGGCGAAACGGATTCAACCACGATCGGCATACGCGAGTGCCAGGTGCCGCATAGTTCTGCGCACTGGCCGCGAAAGACTCCTTCACGGTTGAGCTCAGCCCAGGTTTCGGTGACATAACCGGGAATGGCATCTTTTTTTACTGCCAGTTCCGGTACCCAGAAGGCGTGCAAGACATCAGCCGAGGTATGCAGGAAGCGTATTTTCTGTCCGGTCGGTAATACCAGGCGATTGTCGACCTCTCTCAGATAGAGATCCCCTGATTCCTTTTCAGGTACATAGCGGCTTTCCACCTTGATGTCATGGTCCAGATAGTCAAACTCCCACCACCATTGATGGCCGGTGACTTTGACATCCAGAATATTCTCCTCTTTCGGTACATCCCAGACTTTTTTCAATACCGCATCCGCTTTACCGGCAATCGTGAGATCCACGCCCAGTACCATCACGGGAACAACCACCCAGGACCAGTTACCAAACCAGGAATTGTGGAAGTTCTGATCTGCCTGAAAGCCCCGGCTTTTTCGATGATAGTAGAGGGAGTAGAAGACGAAGCCGAAAACGATCAGCAACAGTACCGTTGTGATCTGCATCGTCAACATATGGATGTCATAGATCTCCTGGGCAACGTCAGCAGCCGGAGGAGGGAAATTGATACCATATTCCGCTCTAGATATATCGGCAAAAAACATGCCGGCAACTAAAATGCCGGTTAATGATGCCGTTTTAAGCTTGTATGATTGATTATTGATCAGCTGCTGAGTTGCCGACATGGGATGATTATCCTGTCGTTTAAAATTGTTATTGAACTTCATACGGCTCAGATGCCCTCGATTGCACTTTTCAGGTTGTGGGCGAGTGTTTCCCGCTCCTCTTCAATCAAATACTGTCCTACCTCAACGAATTGTCCATGGGAACCGATCAATAGCCGGCTTGGGTACCAGCCACTGGGGTCACGGTTTCTGATAATCTTCAGCCAGGATTTGTGAAAACACTGTTCCGATTCGACTCGACCGCTATTGATGACTCTGACGTGTTTGCTGTCTATGCGGATGATCTGTTGGCTATGGGCACAGCAGCTTTGGCAATAGATGGCGATACCGATCAGGAGCACCTCCAGGCCGGCAAATGGCAGCACCAGCCAGGCACCAATCGAGTAGAAATAAGCGGCAACTGCCGAGCAGCAAAAGGCAAAGAAAAAGAACAACCACTTGGACTGCTGCCAAGTCAGGTTTCTGTTTGGATTGATGATGAGAACTGCTTCATCAGAATCACTGTTTTGACTATCCCTTGGGATCATCTGCTATTCCGCACATCAGTGACGGCCGGATTCTGCTAGGCGTCGTTTTATTGATCTATTACTTATTAAATAGGCCCTAGGACTGAAGAATAAGTCATAAACCAACTAAAACGCAATAACTAAGTTAATTTGTCGAGAATTAATTAAGGCATTGATTATTAATTAGAATAATTGAATATACTTTTTAAGTGCGCAGCATTCTGCATAGGTAGGTCCAATCAATGGGGCAGAGCAGTGTGGAGGTCTCATGATGACAAGTTGATAAAATACTGTTGTTGAAGTGATTCTCTCTGTCATAGCGCTTCGACTCACTAGGTTGGTCAGGCAATTTTCCGATTTCACCAGTGAGATTGTGGGTATTTATTATAATTGTTAGTAAATACTTCGATTGCTTGTTTAATTGATTTTCCGCAGGCAATGTACTGCTTGTATCGTGATGATCGTGGTTTTGAATTATCAGTCACTGTTCGCAGCTTACTTTTCAGTAGGTTCGCCGATCAGAAACTATTAAGAGAGTCTGTTCATGTTTAGTGATATTTGGTGGAACGGTCTGGCGCTGTTGTGTCTATTCGTTGTGATCTTCACTCTTTTCAGAGTCTTTAAACCAACCAGACATACTGGCTCAGCACGGCCTGACAATTCCCAACAACTCGATGATCACTGGCATGCTTCCGAATTCAGCGCAGTGTTTGAAAGGTTTGATTCGGAGGAATCCGGGTTATCGAATGATCAGGCTAAAAAACACTTTGAACGCTATGGTGCAAATCGACTTCCAGAGCCAGAGCCGATACCGGCCTGGAAGCGTTTTCTTCATCAATTTCACAATGTGCTGATCTATGTACTGATTGTTGCAGGGGTAGGCACCGCACTGCTGCAGCATTGGCTGGATGCCAGTGTTATCTTCGGCGTGGTGGTCATCAATGCCTTGATCGGCTATCTCCAGGAAGGCAAAGCAGAAAACGCCCTGAATGCCATTCGCCAGATGTTATCACCTCAGGCCATGGTGTTACGGGATGAAGTGCAGCTTACCATTGATGCTGAACAGCTGGTTGTTGGGGATGTTGTGCTGTTGCAATCAGGTGATCGGGTGCCAGCTGACCTGAGGCTGTTTCGGGTCAAGGGTCTTCAGCTGCAGGAGTCGGCATTAACCGGCGAATCGATGTCTGTTGAAAAGAGAGTCCAGGCACTTGAAAAGGAAGCGCCCCTCGGAGATCGGACAAATATGGCCTACTCGGGAACCCTGGTCACTCATGGACAGGGCAGAGGGGTGGTGGTTGCCACTGGAGTCAATACAGAAATCGGTCGTATCGGTTCATTGGTTGCTGAGGTCCAATCCACAACGACACCACTGTTGCGCCAAATGGATCAATTTGGTCGTTGGCTGACCATTGGTATTCTGGCCGTAGCCGTAATCACATTTCTTTTCGGCATTTTATTGCAGGGTTACCAGGTTTCAGCGATGTTTCTGGCTGCTGTCAGTCTTGCTGTTGCCGCAATACCGGAGGGGTTACCGGTAATCATGACCATCACCCTGGCAATCGGTGTGCAACGCATGGCGCAACGGAATGCAATCATCAGAAAGCTACCTGCTGTTGAGACTCTCGGCTCAGTGATGGTTATCTGTTCGGATAAAACCGGTACCCTGACACGTAATGAAATGGCTGTACGGACCATTGTTACCTGCCAGAACAGCTATAGCCTGACTGGTGATGGTTATGATCCACATGGCTCCATTAACCTTGGGGGGCAACCGATTCAGGTCGAAGATCACCCGCAACTCGGTGAAGTGGTGAGGGCTGCGGTGTTGTGTAACGATGCTTCACTGCAACAGCTTTTGAATAACGAATGGCGAGTTCATGGTGATCCCATGGAGGGAGCGCTACTGGTGGCTGGTGTAAAAGCCGGTCTCGATACAGAGGCGGCCATTCAGGAACATCCACGTTCCGACCTGATACCTTTTGAGTCTGAACATCGTTTCATGGCAACACTCCACCATAGTCACAGTGGCGGCGCTTTTATTATTGTCAAAGGCGCGCCGGAAAAACTGCTGGATATCTGTCGATTACAGAGGACCTTGACCGGTGACGAACCACTGGACCGGCAACGTTGGCTGAATCAGATCGATGAGATGGGGAAACAGGGGCAGCGCGTATTGGCCATTGCAATCAAGCCTGCACCAATTAATAAGATTGAACTCGATTTTCAGGATATAGAGCAGGGAATGATTCTGTTGGGTATGTTTGGTTTGATTGATCCTCCCAGGAGTGAGTCCATCGAAGCAATAAAGCAGTGTCAACAGGCCGGTATCAGGGTCAAAATGATTACCGGGGATCATGCTGCAACCGCACAGGCAATCGCTAGGCAATTGCATCTGGAGAACAGTGATGATGCACTCACCGGGCTGGATCTTGAAAGATTGGATGATCAACAACTGAGTGATCGGATCATGGATGTGGATGTTTTTGCCAGGGTGAGTCCTGAGCATAAGTTGAGGCTTGTCTCCCTGCTGCAGGATCAGCAACAGGTTGTTGCAATGACAGGAGACGGTATTAATGATGCCCCGGCATTGAAGCGTGCGGATGTAGGAACAGCAATGGGCCAGAATGGCACAGAAGCAGCAAAAGAGGCTTCTGAGATGGTACTTGCCGATGATAATTTTGCCTCAATCATTTCCGCTGTTGAGGAGGGAAGGACCGTTTATGACAATTTACAAAAAGCCATACTCTTCATACTGCCGACAAACGGGGGGGAGGCTTTGATCATTCTTTCGGCGATCGTACTCGGATTCAATCAACTCCCTCTGACACCGGTACAAATCTTATGGGTCAACATGATCACAGCGGTGACTCTGGCTTTGGCGCTGGCTATGGAACCATCAGAGCCAGGTGTCATGCATCGTAAACCAAGAGAGGCTAGCGAGCCACTGCTGACCCCGTTTCTGCTTTGGCGCATTCTGTTTGTCTCAATCATTCTCACTGGTGGGACCTTTGGTCTGTTCATAATGGCACGCGAACAGGGATTGAGTATCGAGGAAGCAAGAACCATCGCGGTCAATACCTTGGTAATGTTTGAGATCTTCTATCTGTTCAATTCTCGCTATATTACTGATTCCATAGTTAACTGGGGTGGGTTCGTCGGTAATCGATATGTACTCTATGCAATCGGACTATTGATAATCTTCCAGATGGGATTTACCTACCTGCCACAGCTGCAGTTTCTATTCGGAACTGCGCCAATATCAGCAGGCATGTGGTTTGTGATTGTCATGGTCGCATCGAGCGTGTTGATCCTGGTGGAGATAGAGAAACTGATCTATCGAATGGTCAGCCGCAACAAGGTATCGATACATGACCGGCATGCAGGCTCAAAAGGTTAATACCCAGGAAACCTGGTTGGATAAAGCTCAGACTGAATCTCTTCAGTTGGTGGCTGGAATGGCTGTAGGCCGGGAATGATCTATTTCGTCCGGATTTATAAATGGAATAGGACCGGAATCAGTTGCGTATGATCTTAGGCAGGGGAGCTGAGGTTGGGGGAGGGATTCACTGTCCTGAACAGGCCAGGACAGTGAACTCAATTCTTCATGAATCGCCAGCTTATTCGGCAGCGGCAGCCACTTCTTTCTTAGCCCTGCGACGCCGACGGCGTGGTGAATCAACGGCTTTTTCGAGAGCTTTTGCACTCTTCTCAAAGTCTTTCATCATTTTCGCCCGGGCAGATTGCATGGCTTTGTAGAGTCCCTTAGCCAGACGAACCGCCTTGCCTTGCTCACTGACCAGTGCGCTACGATCAGCCTTCACCTGCTTAAGCTTGTCTTGAGCAGCACTCAGACGCTCTTTAGCTTTTGCTTTGCTGGCTGGAGTTTTTGCACTACTGACCGCGGCGCGAGCTTTTGCTACACGTTCGCTGTTGGTTGCAAGCATCTTGTCTTGACGCTCCAGTGCTTTTTCAGCTTTAGATAATCTGCTTAGTGCACGCTTGTTTGCTGCAGAAAGATTAGTGTCGGCTTGCAAAGCTTCTGTGATTGCTTCCATAGAAACAACTTTTCTTTTTGCTCTACGACGCTTTTTTACAGTTTTCTTAAGTGCCATTGGTACTCCTATATAATTGAATAGACTTGCATAATATAGTTCGAGATGAGCATAAGAACAACACCTTATGACAATTTATTACAACAAAATCTATGAATTTATGACGAATACAACGAAATTTAGTCACTAAACCACGTTAAATCGTAACTATGCTTTCGTCCGATCGTTTTTTTTCTTAAGCAATAAATAAATTCAGGAAGAGAATTAATTTAACCGCTCAGCAGTTTTTTAGTTGGGCAGTAAAAACTGTCAATCGATTTACCAGGGAGTGAATAGGTTTACGTTACGGGTAAAAAAACGATAAACAACGAAGGCTGAGAGATGCATTACCATCGATTGACCGATATCGATGGACAGAATCATTCAAAAAACTTCAGCCTGTTCTGCCGGTCAATCGAACAGGAGATGGCGTTGCTGAAGCAACTCGGCATTCTGCTCTCATTTCGACCACAAGATTTATCTGATTGGCTACCAATTCAAACCGGTTTTGTAATCGAAAGTATCTTCGATTCAGCGTCACCGAAGTCATCTCATGAAAGCTGTCTTCAGCAGACATTTCAGCTGAGCAGAAGTAGTTTGTTCAGTGTGGCGTTTTGACTGGATTGATTGGCCTGGTATTCGCTCTTGATTGAGTCGAAGTCAACTCCAGCACGCTCTCACTATTAACAGTTGTTACACCTTCTTCCAATAAAAGTGTGGGATTACTCTTGCACGATAATGAATCATTCGATGCTGTGCATGTTGAACAAAATTAGTGCATAAGTTAGGAGCAATGTTAGGATGGTATTTATTAAGTCATTGAAATATATATCAAATAGATGTTGGCCCGTTTACTGCATATTGATCTGTGTTTCGAGCGTAAGCACGCTTTGAACATTGTGATCCTCCACATTATCCCGGCGCCTGCCGGGATTTTTTTGCCTGATCACAATGCGGCTATACTGGCCTAAAAGCGACCAGCGCTATCCATCCCTGTTTCATTCTCTTGCCTTTTTAAGAGTCGTATTACGATTTGCTTTGATTGCTGTGCTGGTTTGTTAACAGGCCCTGGAACAAACACCCAGTGGAAAGAAATGATAGAAAACGGAATGCTTAATTCACACATGCTCGCTGTACTAATGCTGACAGGATTGGCATTAGTGCTTTTCAGTCGGGAAAAGATCCCAATGGAGAGTTCAGCACTGGTGATTTTGACTCTGCTTGCACTCGGCTTTGAATTATTTCCTTATCAAGGGTCAGCAGGCAGAGTTCATTCAATCGATTTTTTCAAAGGTTTTGGCCATGAGGCACTGATTGCCGTCTGCGCTTTAATGGTGGCTGGTCATGGCTTGGTCAGATCCGGTGCTCTGGAGCCGATTGGGCGAACATTGGCCAGTTTATGGCGGGTAAGTCCAACAATATCGTTTCTTCTCACACTATTGATGGCTGCCGTGATGAGTGCATTCATCAACAATACGCCCATCGTTGTGCTTTTGTTGCCCATTCTGGTCAGTGTAGCGCTACAGACCAAGAGCGATGCCTCGGCGTTGTTGATGCCGATGGGATTTGCCACATTGATCGGTGGCATGAGTACCTCAATCGGTACTTCGACCAATCTTCTGGTTATCGGAGTCGCGGCTGATATGGGATTGGATCGAATAGGGATGTTCGATTTCATCGTCCCTGCACTGATTGCCAACACCGTCGCCATACTCTATTTATGGCTGATCGCCCCCCGCATACTACCAAGCAGAGAACTGGTTCTTGCCGATAGTTCTCCACGGATTTTTACTGCGCATCTGGCCATAAAAGAGGATAGTACGGTAGCGGGTTCGAGTCTCTCGGAAGCGATCGCCCTGACCCATGAGCGTATGCAGGTTGAAGGGATCAGGCGCAGCGAAACCACCTATATCATGCCGCTTCCCGATGCCCAGCTTAATCCTGGTGATCGCCTGCTGGTGCACGATACACCCGCCAATCTGAAGGCTTTTGAACAGCAATTGGGGGCAACGCTCTATTCCGCAGGAGATGAGGTGGATAATGATCACCCGCTTCGTGCAGACGATCAGCAGTTGGCAGAAGCAATTATTTTCAGAGGCTCCCCCCTGCAGAACAGCACACTGAATGAGATGCGCTTTGCAGAAAGTTATCAATTGGTCGTATTGGCCGTTCACCGCGCCAATGAGCGTATCCGGTCCATGCCCCAGGGATTGGGTAATCTGAGCCTGAGGGTTGGTGACGTCCTGCTGGTACAAGGGAGACGTGATCAGATACACGAACTGAAACAGCAATCGATCGTCATGGTACTGGATGCTACGACAGATTTGCCTCATACCCGGCGTGCACCCTATTCATTGGCCATTATGCTGGGGATTATTCTGTTTGCTGCACTGGGCATTCTGCCGATTGCGGTGAGTGCGGTAACCGGTGTGTTGCTGATGTTATTGTGTGGTTGTCTCAGTTGGCGTGATATTGGTCGAGCGCTGAATGCCCAGGTAATTCTGATCATCGTTGCCAGTCTCGCTTTGGGTAACGCGCTGCTGATGACCGGGGGAAGCGAGTTTCTGGCAGACAGCTTTGTCAATTTGACGGCTGGGACATCCCCAACCGTGATACTCAGCAGTCTGATGCTGCTGATGGCACTACTGACCAATGTGGTGTCGAACAATGCCGCTGCGGTTATCGGTACTCCGGTGGCAATCGGCATAGCGCAGAATCTCAATCTGCCAACAGAGCCATTTGTACTTGCTGTCCTGTTCGGTGCCAATATGAGCTACGCTACGCCTATGGCCTACCAGACCAATCTGTTGGTCATGAGCGCCGGTAACTATACTTTCGGTGATTTTGTCCGGGTTGGGTTCCCCTTGATTCTGATCATGTGGCTGGCATTCAGTTGGTTATTGCCGCTCTTCTACCAGACCGGTTGAGCTTTAGATATGCCTGTATAGGTGCCTGATCCTATGCCGGATTACTATCGGGAGAGATTGAGTTCCCGACACGACTAAAGCATTTGTTAGGGGGTAGTCGAGCACCTTTTAGAACGTCTGTTGACGCAAATAGTGTTATACAGGTATCCGCAGAATCTGACCTGTGTGACATTTGTTACATAACTCCATCCGTCTGTATGACAGATTTTTGCTTTTTCCATCTAAATTACTTGGGAGTTCGTAGTGCACCATTCGATTAAGGTGATTTTGATTATGGTTTTGTGCTTAGGGACACACGTCGGCTTTGCCGAGAGTGAAGGTTTGTACACCAGCCGAAGCTTGAGCCTTGAATTAGCATCCAAAGCGGTAGACGGGGCAATCAAGGATTGCCGCAAAAAGGGTTACTCCGTTGCGGTGGCTGTGGTTGACAGAGGCGGGAATGTTACGGCATTGCTGCGTGACCGATTTGCCGGGCCACACACTATTGAAACTGCCATACGGAAAGCATGGACAGCAAATAGTTTTCGTCAGTCCACAGCGGTTCTGGCCGGTATGCTGAAGGAGGGGCGCATTCCCGATCAGGTGCAGCATAATCCTGGTGCTCTGCTGGTCGGTGGCGGATTGGTTATCACCGCGCAAGGTGAAACCCTTGGTGGGATCGGCGTATCCGGTGCACCTCCAGGCTCATCTGAGCGGGATAGTATCGATGGGGCCTGCGCCGAGGCAGGATTGGCAGCGATCTGGGAGGATCTGGAGCTGGCTGAATGAAGTTGTTGCGTAGCTACAACTGCCAGCGGGTGAAAGCAGATCATCCAATTGCACGGGTGACAAGAGAAACAGTACATGGATCTGTCTGCAAATTGCATATTGGACTAAGATTCAATCCTATCTCAGTGAAAAACTGCATCACCATTGGTTGAACAGGCCCTAGGGTAAACTGTGGACAATCCTCAAGAGATACTCGAATTCTGGTTTTCTGATGAGGTAAGACCTCGTCATTTCAGCTCTACCCCTGAGTTTGATCAACAGGTCAAAAGCCGCTTTCTGGCTGCTTGGGAGCAGGCTAGTAGTGGTGGTCTCAACAACTGGCTGGGTAGCAGCGAAGGGTGTTTGGCGCTGGTGATCATACTGGATCAGTTTCCATTGAACATGTTTCGAGATCAGCCGCAGGGATATTCGACAGAGCAGCACTCGAGAGAGGTAGCGAATCATGCGATCCTTGCGGGATTCGATGAGCAGTTACCAGCCGATCAGCGGGCTTTCCTCTATCTACCGTTCATGCACAGCGAATCTCTGCCAGATCAGGACTTCTCGGTAACGCTATTTGAAGCAGCAGGGATGCAAGAGAGTCTTAAGTGGGCTAAGCACCACCGTGAAATCGTCCGTCAGTTCGGCAGGTTTCCCCATCGCAATGCGGTTTTAGGTCGGCAGAGCAGTGAAGAAGAGCTCGCCTATCTCGACTCGGACCGGGCCTTTCACGGATGACAGGTTGTCGCGGCTGATCGATTTGAATCATCTGCCCATGGTGCGCATGATCTCTTTGGATACTGCCGCATAGTGGTCGAACTCCATGGTAAACGTACCCCGCCCATGGGTGGCGGATCTCAGCTCTGTTGCATAGCCGAACATCTCCGAGAGGGGGACAAGATTGTGTATGGATTTGATACTGCCAGGCCGATCTGAGATCCCTTCGATCTCCGCGCGCCGGTTTGCCAGCTGGGCCAACACATCCCCAAGGTGCTCTTCCGGGGTGATCACATTGCAGTCCACGACAGGTTCCAGCAGCGTTGGATCGCCCGACTCCAAGCCTGAACGAAATGCCATGCCGGCGGCTACTTTGAAGGATAGGGGAGTTGAGTCCAT
>JAHRHW010000364.1 GCA_019100305.1 Candidatus Thiodiazotropha taylori
GCATAGACCAGCGTCAGACCAAGACCTGAGTGACTGGTCCCTTCCTGAGACTTGTTTTTCTGCCAGAAGCGATCTTTCATATGAACGATATCTTCTGGTCTCAAATCTGTTGCCATATTTTTGACCCTGAGAATCAGACTATCACCCTCAATTTCAACACTCAATTCGATCGTCGCCTCTTCCGGGCTGTAGCTGATCGCATTAACAAAGATGTTGTTGAGTATCATCGAAAATTTTTCTCGATCAGTGGAAATGATCAGCCCCTCTGGAATCTGTTTGATCAATTGTTTTTCAAAAGCATGTTCATTTTTCGCCATTTGCCAGATTGAGTCACAAAGAGACGACAAGTTGATCTCTTCGGGATCACTTCGTAACAGGCCGGCATCCGATCTAGCCAACTCCAGCAATGTAATCACAACCTTTTCCATCTGGTTGGAGATCTCTCCTACATCCTTGAAAAACTCTATGAGTTGCACCCTGTCTTCTGGCATCATCTGCCCAACTTCAGAAAGCGTTCTCAGTTCAGATAGTGGTGTACGCAGTTCATGAGCAACATTCGACGAAAAACGCTTTTCCCGTTCAAATGCAGATTGAAGGCGTTCGAGCAGATGATTCAACTGATCTATGATTGGCGTAATCTCAAGACTTTGCTCACCAGGCTGACTGAGTCGCACACTTAAGCTGGATTCATCAATTTCACTTACTTGTCGAGCCAGTATTGAGAGTGGTAATAACCCTCTACCTACCAGATGCCAAACCAGTAATGCAGTAACCAGTAAAACTGCAACAACAATGCTGAAAATTGTCATACCAATCGCGAAAAGAGTCTCATCCAGGCTTTTTCGTTCACGAGCATATACCATGGTAATCGCTTTTGGCTGAGGAGTTTCAACAATCTCCTCCTCATCATCCATCTCAACACGGGGCATGAAGTTGATCTCTATCAGACGACCGGCACGCCCATCAGGTAGAATAAGATCCTGAAAGCGATAGTGTCCCAGCGCAATACCGGCCAATGGCAGATCAGCTTCCAGCAGTGAAGGTGATTTTATCAGTAGATCTGTCCCAAGTTCCCAAAGTTGATAGTAGTGGGCAAGCTCTCCTGGCTCAAACTCATTCATCACCCCCTCCTCGGCAAAATCGTACTCAAGCCCCTCTTCATCAAGCTCTGTCAGTGAAATCAAAGCCTGTGCCTTGTCATGCAGTGAATTGTCGTAAACGCCGACGACATGTTGCGAGATGCGGAAGTAGAGGAATACAGCAGTCAATGATAGAACCAACACCAAGGTGCTAATAATGGTCAGATTTAATCTGCTTCGGATCGACTTCACAGCAATCTATTCAACCAAGTAGCCGAAACCGCGTCTTGTTTTCACAAGACCCGGTGCACCGGATGCCTTCAGGCGCTTTCGTAGTGAACTGATATGTGCTTCAACCGCATTACGCGTTACATAACTGGCAGCATCATACAACTGATCTATGAGCTGATCATGGGAAAAAACCCGCCCGCGTCGACGAACAAGATACTCCAATAGTTTAAATTCATGGGGGGTGAGATTAATGACGGCTTCATCAAAACGTACCAAGCGCGCTACGGTATCTATTTTGACACCTGCCACCTCAAGCACAGGATTTTTGATTCCTGACAGACGCCTGTTCAGTGCCCTAAGACGGGAAACCAGTTCATCGAATGAAAAAGGTTTGACCATATAGTCATCTGCCCCAAGATCCAAGCCTCGAATCCGGTCTTCAGTCTGATCATTTGCAGATAAAATCAATACTTGGCTGTTATTTCCATCGCTACGCAAGGTCGATAGCACATTCAAGCCATGCACTTTGGGCAGCACCAGGTCGAGTATGATGGTGTCATACTGATTCTGTTTCACAAATCTCAGTGCCTGTTCACCATCAAACGCCTGATCCACTGAAAAGCCATGCCTTTTAAGGCCAGCGGAGAGTGAACGCTGCAGACGTTCTGAATCTTCAACCAATAGTATTTTCACAATTGAATTCAGGTTGGATTTACAATACAGACTTGTTGAGAAACCTCTATCCTAAAGCATGGATTGAGTGTTATACCTGAGTTTAGCGCAACAAACTGATTATTTGCTGAATATTGATGATTCGATTATTTGGAGAGATGTGACTACAGCATCCTGCCTGTTTCGGACACGTCTGCGAGCTGTCCAATTCGATGATTTCTTTCCGGTTGTTTCAAACACAGCCGGATCACTTCTGCGAAGGTGTCGAACAAATTCTGCAGCCACAAGCAACCCACCAGGCAGGTTGACCAGCACAAAGAAATAGTTGCCGGCATCTCAACTCTACAGGCGAGACTGAGCTCTCGTACTTACGATGTGAGGCACATGCTGTTTCATAATTTAAATCAGCCCTTCCTCACCAAAACTCTTCGATCCCGACAGAAGAGACTCAACTTTTGTGCATAAACTGCCCCACCAGGTGGCTAAGCTGTTCAATGGTCCCGAGAGTCTCGCGGGTCTTTTCATCGACCTGTTTCGCATCCACAGCCGTTGTATCTGCCACGTGACTTATATTAAGCACGTTTTTGTTCATCTCTTCAGCTACTGTGCTCTGCTCTTCCGAAGCGGTTTCAATCTGAGTGTTCATCTCGGTAATCGTATCGATTGCACCGGAGATCGCTTCCAGGGCCTCCCCCGCCTTGGCGGCCAGATCGACACTCGATTCCGCTTTCTCACGATTCTTGTCCATTGCGCCGACCGCCTCTTTACTGCCATTCTGCAGCAGTTCAATCATCTCCTCGATCTCTCTGGCGGATTCCGTGGTGCGGCTCGCCAGAGTACGCACCTCATCGGCCACAACGGCAAAGCCTCGACCGTTCTCTCCGGCTCTCGCCGCTTCGATGGCGGCATTGAGGGCAAGCAGATTGGTCTGTTCTGCGATACCCTTGATCACTTCCAGTATCTTGGCGATCTCTTCACTGTGGGTAGAGAGTTTCTGAATCACTTCCGAGGTGTGTTGGATGTCGACAGCCAGGACATTGATGGCTTTGATCGTCTTCTCCACAACATCCTTGCCGCTGCCGGCCTGTTTCTGTCCGATCCGGGTTGAATCCGCGGCTGCCGAGGCATTGGCGGCGATCTCCTGTACCGTGGCAGCCATCTCGGTCATGGCCGTAGCAACCTGAGTCAACTCATTCTGTTGAGTATCCATCCCCTGGCGGGTCTGTTGCGAGGTCTGCACATTGATGTCGGCCACCGCATGCATCTTCTGGGTGGCATCGGTCATCCGTCCGACAATTGCATTGATCTGAGATTCATACATCTTCAGAGCCAATTCAATCTGTGCGGTTTCATTGTCAGATCCGGTGTAGATATGGCGCATTAACGGTTGATCGACCACCTCCTGGGTACGCTGCACCAGTTTCCTGAAGCCAGCAAGCAGAGACCAGTTGAGTGCCACCGAAAGTAGCGCTGTCAGCACCAGACCCAACGGACTGAAGGAGTTCAAACCTGGTATCAAGAGAGTCAGCAACACTGGAAGCAGAGCCACCAGGTTACCAATGATCATTTTATTGGTCAGCGAAAAACTAGAGAGGAAACCCGGTTTGAAGCTCTTTCCAGCGAGCAGCGCTTTGTAGATTGGTTTGGCCCGGTCCACCCAATCGGATTTGGCCCGGTAACGCACCGACTGATACTCCACCACGGCGCCATTCTTGAGAATCGGCATAACAAAGGCGTCGATCCAGTAGTGATCCCCGTTTTTACAACGGTTCTTGACGATTCCCATCCACGGCTTGCCCGCTTTGATCTTTGTCCACAACTCCTCAAAGGCCGCTGGTGGCATGTCCGGATGACGTATGATGTTGTGATTTTTGCCAATCAGCTCTTCATTCTGAAATCCACTGATATCAACAAAATCCTGGTTGATATAGGTGATACTGCCCTTGAGGTCCGTAGTCGATAAAATAATTTGATCATTACGGACATCAACATTTCGATCGGTGACTGGAGTATTGATTTTCATGGCACGCTAGTTGTTGATGTTGTCAATTAGAACCCAAATAAAGCTTTTCAGCTCTACTCATTAAAGTAACGGCAAAAATGGTGGAAACTTAATCTTCAGAGAGCCTGAAAAACATTAGATAAACCAGGTTTTTACATATGTTATGACGTTCAGAAATAGGCCGGTTTCCTGCCGACCCAAAGGGGATTAGCCATTGGTTGATATCAACAGGATTAGGCAAGCTTATACCCTGCATGAACAATTACTTCATGCAGGGTGGGCGCTTACAGTGGTGTCTATGGTCAATTTTTCAACGACAATAGACAAGCCCGGCATCAGTACATGTGCTGGCCACCGTTTATCGATAACGTGGAGCCGGTGATGAAGCCTGCCTCATCCGCAACCAGAAACAGTACCGAGCGGGCAATATCTTCCGGTTCACCCAGTCGGCCTACCGGGATGGTCTTGATGATCTTGGCCAGCACATCTTCCGGCACAGCC
>JAHRHW010000365.1 GCA_019100305.1 Candidatus Thiodiazotropha taylori
CCCATCACATCGACGGCTTCGGTCAGGGTTTGCGCTTCACCATCATGGAAGTAGGGGTAGGTCATCTCCACATTTCTCAACGTGGGTACTTTGAATTTAAAGCGGTCCGCATCCTTACCGGTCACCGCACTCAGGCCCTCTGCCTTGCTATCGGTCTTATAGGCCTCAACCAGACCCATCTTCTGAAACGAGTTGCCGCCGACCGCTTCGCCGTTATGGCAGGCGGTGCAACCGCTCTCCTTGAACAGCTTGTAACCTTTCAGCTCCTGATCAGTCAGGGCAGCCTTGTCGCCCAACAACCACTTGTCAAAATCCGAGTTGGGGGTCACCAGCGTCTTCTCAAACTCGGCGATCGCCTGGGTCACCTCATCGATGGTGATTTTATCCACACCAAAAACCTTCTTGAACTCCATCACGTACTGAGGGATCGATTCCAGCACCTCAACCGCCAGGGTATGGGTCGCCGCCATCTCCCCCGGATTGGCGATCGGACCACCGGCTTGTGCTTTCAAGTCTGCAGCCCGGCCATCCCAGAACTGAGCCAAATTCAGGCTGGAGTTCAGAACGGTTGGAGCATTGATCGGACCCTGCTGCCAATTATGGCCGATTGAGGTCTTTAGATTATCGGTACCGCCCATGCTCAGGTTGTGGCATGAGTTACACGAAATGAAGCCGGACTTGGATAGGCGAGGGTCAAAATAAAGTTTCTTACCTAACTCAACCTGCCCCAGATTGATGCTCTGAACAGGTTTAATCGGTTTGATGGGCTCTTCCGCTGCCATAGCCTGGCCTGAAATACCTAGCAGCACTGTTGCGATCAGAGTTGTTTTAAAGTTCATTTCCTTTACCTGTAAGGTTCTTGAAGACTAGAACCATCCTCATGGAATTACTGACTTAATACCTGCAGCTCAACGCGGACAACTGCAGGCCCTTGGGGGAACAAATTTGCTGTAATTATTTTCAACCCGTATGGGCTTTTGTGGGGCGGCCGTTAGTAGCCGGAGACAAAAACCATACTAAGTGCGGGTTAATATTAGAATTAGTCTAAATTTAAAACATTGATTTAGGTCAATGTTTCTATCGCATTGAAATTGAGATATTCAATGGTCTGTCAGAAGAGGCTGAAGAGGGACTGGAGAGGCTGGATAGTCGATCAGGGCTTGATATTTTTAACCCTCACCACCAGATCGACAACGTCCATGGAGGTGCCTTCGGGTAGATCCTGTTCGATGAAGTGGGCGGCCAAACGGTCTTTGATATCGATCAGATCACCAGTATCCACATTGTAGAAGTGGTGGTGATGGCTGTTGTTAGAATCGTAGAAGGTACGCGAGGCGTCGATAAAAATCTCCCTCACCAACCCCTTCCGTGCGAACAGCCCCAAGGTATTGTAGACCGTCGCTTTTGATACCCGGCAGCCCGTCTGCTTGACCAGATCGAAGAGCTGATCCGCAGTGACATGCTGGTTACGCTCGAACAGCACATCCGCAATGATGCGCCGCTGTTTGGTCAGATTGACCCCATGAGCGATCATCATTTGCGTGACATTCCGCTTTCGCGGAGGCTGTTGCTGTTCGTACAAATTCATCAGATGAGTATAAATTCAATCGGCTGATAATTCTACAACTCCATATAATTAACCTATTTTACATCGGGTTATATTCTACCTGACAGGGTACCCCGGAATCCCTTGAATACAAACCATCGCAGAAACTCACAGTATTAGGCAAAAACTATCATTGCCATTGAAAAGACCATTCGCTTCCAATTATTTTTAGAACTATTCTAAGCAACAGCGAAGAGCCAGTAGGGCTCAACGTGCAATTCCACAATAACCATCATTTCGGAGAACCAGATATGGAACTCAAAGGTAGTAATACAGAGCAAAACCTGAAAGACGCTTTTGCCGGAGAATCCCAAGCCAATCGTCGCTACCTCTACTTCGCCGCCAAAGCCGACGTAGAGGGTTACAACGATGTGGCAGCCCTGTTTCGTTCCACCGCTGAAGGTGAAACCGGCCATGCCCATGGCCATCTTGAGTATCTGGAGCAGTGCGGCGATCCTGCAACCGGTCTGCCGATCGGCCCAACAGGCGATAACCTGAAGGCCGCTGTAGCAGGCGAAACCCACGAATACACCGACATGTATCCAGGCATGGCCAAAACCGCCCGTGACGAGGGCTTCGATGAAGTCGCTGACTGGTTCGAAACTCTGGCCAAGGCCGAACGTTCTCACGCCAACCGTTACCAGAAAGCGCTGGACGAGCTGGACTGAGCAGCAGATCAGGCTCGGGTAATAGCCGATTCGGCGGCCTCGGCGAGAGGCCGCCAAGCCTCAATTCAGGAGTAGATACCCATGGCAGCACCGACCGGTCAACGAGAAGGTAACCTGGAAGCCCCGACACGGCATCCCATCGACTGGAAAAACCCCGAATACTACAACGAACAGAGTTTAATGGAGGAGCTGGAACGGGTCTTCGATCTGTGCCATGGATGTCGACGCTGCGTCAGCCTCTGTCAAAGCTTTCCCAGCCTGTTCGATCTGGTGGATGAATCGGAGACCATGGAGGTGGATGGTGTTGCCAAAGAGGATTACTGGCAGGTGGTGGATCACTGCTACCTGTGTGACCTCTGTTACATGACCAAATGTCCCTATGTACCACCTCACGAGTGGAATATCGACTTTCCACACCTGATGCTGCGGGCGAAAGCGGTGAAGTACAAGAAAGGCGATGTCAAACTGCGCGACCGGCTGCTCACCAGCACCGACAATCTGGGCAAACTGGCCGGCATTCCAGTCGTCTCAGGCGTGGTCAACCGATTCAACAAAGCGAAAAATTTCCGTGAAATCCTGGATCACGCACTGGGTGTACATCCCGATGCGAAGCTACCCGAATTTCACAGCAAGCCCCTGCGCAAGCGCCTGGCTGGAAAAGTTGCCATCGATGCACAGGGCACCCCGGCAGGAACCACCAAAGGTAAAGTCGCCCTGTTCGGCACCTGCTACGGCAACTACAACGAACCCCATGTGGGTGAGGACCTGGTAGCGGTATTCGAACACAACGACATACCTGTCACCCTGGCGGAAAAAGAGCAGTGTTGCGGCATGCCCAAACTCGAATTGGGCAATCTGGACGCGGTAGAGGCCGCCAAGGACGCCAATATCCCGGTACTGGCCAAACTGGTGGATCAGGGTTGGGATATCGTCGCACCGGTACCGTCCTGTGCGCTGATGTTCAAACAGGAGCTGCCGCTGCTGTTTCCCGATGACCCTGAGGTTAAAAAAGTCGCCGATGCGGTTTTCGACATCTTTGAGTACCTGATGCTCAGACACAAGGCGGAGCTGTTGAAAACAGACTTCAAACAGGGCCTGGGCAAGGTGGCCTACCATGCCGCCTGTCACCAGCGGGTGCAGAATGTCGGGGCAAAAACAAAGGAGGTTTTAAGCCTCATCCCGGATACCCAGGTGACAGCCATCGAACGCTGTTCCGGCCATGATGGAACCTATGCGGTGAAGAGCGAATTTCATAAACATGCGATGAAGATCGGCAAGCCAGTGGTCAACCGGGTAAAACAGGCGGAAGCCGACTGTTACGGCAGTGACTGCCCAATGGCGGGTCACCATATCGAAAATGGCCTCAACGATGGCAGACAGCCACAACACCCGATCAGTCTGATGCGCCAGGCCTATGGTATCTAGGGCCTGTTAACGGAAAAACCATTGCAAACAAATAATTTCAGGAGCGCCTCATGACCCAGCTATCCCATGAAGACCTCTACAGTCTCGAAGAGTATTCCCGGATTCGCCAGGAGTTCAGAACCCGCGTCATAGACCACAAAAAAAGCCGTCGATTACCGATTGGACCTCATGCTACGCTCTATTTCGAGGATGAGCTGACGATGCAGTATCAGATCCAGGAGATGTTGCGCATCGAACGCATATTTGAACACGATGGGATCCAGGATGAACTGGATGTCTATAATCCTCTGATCCCTGACGGCACCAATTGGAAGGCCACATTCATGATGGAGTACGACGATGTGGAGGAGCGTAAGCAGGCACTCGCCAAACTGATTGGTATTGAAAACGCCATCTGGCTTGCGGTTGAAGGTCATGAAAAGATCCGCCCGGTAGCCAATGAGGATCTCGAGCGCACAACGGAAGATAAAACTTCAGCTGTCCACTTCATCCGTTTCGAATTGACCGACGGGATGATCGAGAGCCTGAAAAACGGCGCCAAACTATCCGCCGGGATCGATCATGCAGAGTACAACTACACCATTGACGGCTTAGATTCAGCCGTAAAAAACTCACTGATCAGCGACCTGAACTGATCGATTGCCCCGGCTAATAAGCGTGTTGTTTTAATAGCGGCCCATTGGTATCCCTTGAGGGCACCGATGGGCCTCTCCTGTAAATCTAGAGCGCAGAATCGTTATAAATCGTCAAATTAAGACCTTTA
>JAHRHW010000366.1 GCA_019100305.1 Candidatus Thiodiazotropha taylori
GAAAAGCTAGGCCCAGAACTCTATCTAGACCAACGGCGCCAGTTGATCTCATCATGCCAACGGCCTGTTTGTATGATTTGTCTACCGCGTAGGCTGCCCCGGTAAAGGTAGATCCATGCCTGACCCCAGGGGGTTGGGATAAGTTCTCTTGTATAGGCATGGGGATAACCTTCTAGCCTGTCAAGATGACTCATGGTGAGGGCATCAACAACATAGACCTCGCCTGAAATTGAAGTGCTGCCATTTTTCACCACACCAGGATAGCCTCCCAAATGGAACATCTTGTAGACAGGTTGAGTTTGGTGATCGCCAAGATAGGTAGCGCTGTTGAGCAGATCATGATTGACCTGTGCCCTTCTCAAAGTGCCATAAACGAATACTCTTGATATAGATTTCATTGCAATAAAATCTTGTTGATTTTATTCGGGCCTGTTAAGAACCTGACTATACTGCTGATTCGCTAGAAATTCACTCATCAGGTTGATGTATGAAGGAGGTAGAGTTGCACCGTCAGTTAATAAAACCCGTATGCTTTATGAGATTTAGTCCTGAATATCAGGTATCCAGGAAATTCTGGGTCAACCGCCAAGTATCAGTTCATAAGCGCTACGTAGAAGTTCAAGTTCCACATCCGGTAATCCTCTGGCTTGGGTCAGATCAATGAATTGGGCATTTGAGCTCTCCACTTCCACAAAGGGTGGATCTGTAGTTGTGATATTGGCCAATAAGATATCGATATCCCCACCCGGCACCTGGACTGTCTGCCGGTATTCACTTTCGAAAGCCAGCGTATCTCTTGCCAATCCCAGTCGTTCTTCAGTATCAGATAAAATTGCTTTTGGATGAAACACCGTGTCGGGTCGAGTGGCAACAACCGTTGAAAGATCCGGCAAAGGTGCGAAGGCGCATACCGTGTTGTTTTCAAACTTAAGAAACCTGGTGCGCGCACTGGTCGCCTGCTTATGATAGAGAATGACACGATGGTCCATATGACTTTTCTTTATTAAAAAACTCTATTTGGGGACGGCTAGAAGCCTGGGTTCTGCTTTGATTACAGCATCATTACCCCAGGCATTGACCGCTTCGACGAACCAGTCCGGCTTGGTCGGATGTGGTAACACAATATCGTGTTCAACAAAAAAACTGCCATCCGCGTGAAACAGCAGCATACCGAGCCGGTTTCCCTGCTCGTTCATCCAGTCGCCGACCAAACTGAATTCACTATTCGAAGGGTCTCGCTCCAATCGATAGCTCGCCTCATCAGGTGATTTCAAGAGGATTTCAGATTTGGAAAAACCAAGTTTTATCACTTCTTCATAGAGACGTTTGTGCACACTGTTGGCAAGTTCTTCTATCTTAAAAAAACGTACCGCAATTGTTTCATCCATTATTTTGCTCCTCAACAATAGCATCTAACAGATCACGAATAACATTTGCCCCCACCTGATCAGCAGGGTCGATTAAGCTCAATGCATGTAGAATCGATTCTGCTTCATCCGGTTTTTCCTGACGCAAGCGAATAAAAGCAAGTGCCTTCAGGCTGTAAAGATAAAAACGCTCGGGGCCTCGTGAAGCATTCCAGTTAGCTGAACTTGGATTCAGTTGCAGCCAATCCTGATTGAAGTTACCTTGCTTCGCTGCCAGGCCCAACGTCTTGATAACCAGTTCTTCTGCTTTCTCGGTGTCACCCTGGTAGAAGTGAAACTTGTAACGAGCGATCAGTACTTCGATCTGTTCTGGAGCAATTTGTTCCGCCTGAAGCAGAGCTTCCGAGGATGCCTCCTGTGAGGAGATCAGTGACGCCGCTCTCTGCAATTCAGCATTCGCACCCGGCTCTATATCGAAGCCGAAATGCACCTCGTTGCCGACCAACCGGACGATATTGGATTGGCGTACTGATCTGTTGGAACTCTGATTCAAGCCCAGAATTCCTCTGCAACTTTTAGCCGTTCTACCGGCTGATCATTCAGCAGATGTTCATCATAGATGGCTGCTACGTCCTGTTTTGAGACGCCGCCATACATAATCCCTTCGGGATAGACCAGTACAGATGGTCCTTCACTACAGGGACCGAGACAGCTGGTTGTCGTAACCTGTATCTGGTCAAACAGTTGGCGTTGTTGAAGCTGCCCATAGAACTCTTCAGCCACTTCGGTACAGTTTTTCTGACTGCAAGACGGTCTGGGATGCCCCATCGGTCGGCTCTGCACACAGACAAAGACATGTTTCTTCGGTTTTGGCATGATAACACTCCTACGTTTTGTCTATGCTGCAGCAGTTTGAGGTTGATGGGTAAAACACTGTTTTGGACAGATACGCGCACAGGAGCCACAACCGATACAGTCCATACTGTTCTTCAGGCTCATGACCATCGCGGTGTCATCTGAGAAACCATCATCATCATCACCGTAGTCATCATCATAATCATCATCGTCGTCGAGCAGTCCTTCCACGTCCTCTCGATCGATCAGATCGAAAACATCACGGGGACAGACCTTGAAACATCGACCACAACCAATGCAGTTCTGTTGATTGATTTCCATTACAAATGCAGGAGTATACTCTTCACCACCACGGGTTAAACCGGTAATTACTGACATTGGTCTATCCTCAATTCATCTCTGCAGCTGCTGCCTTGTAGGCGGCTTCGGCTTCAGCCCAGGCCTGACATGCATCGTAAGTGGCTTGTGCTATTGCGGGGATCTCTTCATAGGCTGCGGGCAGACGGTCTTCTACCAGATCATGAAGTTCTCCAGCTTTTTCAGTAGCTATACGCTTGGCACGCTTGGAAGCTTTGTGTATGGCTTTCAACTCTTCTTCGGTCATCATCAACTCCTCACATACCCGCAACTTTTGGATGTTGCCCGATGATCTCCAGAGCCACCGAAAGCAGTTTATCTGCCTCATCTTTCATTTTCGAAAGAGAAGCAAAGCCAAAGCGATGCACATCGCGTAATGTCTTATCCATAACCACCAGCTTACCGACGGTTATCAGCGAGCGCCCGAACCCTTCGTGAGTCAGGTTCAACATGGGAACAGCCATCAGGCTACACTCTTTTTCTATAAGTGCTGAAATTGCATTGTAAAATGCTTTCACCCTGGATAAGGTGATTTCATCCGGATCACCAATTACAGGAATCTCCCGCTTCTTCTCCTTGGTTAGGACAAATGGTTCAAGAATCTTGGCTGTCGACCAATCATCGTAGGTACCATAGGTATCGATGGCGCGCATCTGGCGCACCATCTCCTTGGCGAAGTCGGTCTCCAGGACCGGATCGTCTTCGCTGATCAGCATGACTGCTTCATTCATCAGTTTAACTCCTCATATGTTTCGGAAATACGACATGCTTGTAACCGTTTCCCACAACTTTAATCAGTTGAGGCCCATAGTCTGGTGTTGAAATATCCCTATTTGTGTACCAGCGAACCAGCAACAGCCCAATCGACAAACCGGCCAGCGCCAAAAGGCTCTGCATGCCGTCGTTGATTCCTAATGCACTGCCCATCAGTGTTATGGCCAGCATCAATACAAGAGGCAACAGGTAGGCCAACACAGATGCCTTTGCGATTAGTCTGCTAGGAACCCCAATCACAATCTGGTCACCAGGCTTGGCTTCGAGATTGTTATCGATTAACAATTTGTTCTTCTGTACACCAAACAGCTTGGCAAACACAGAAGTGGTGCAGTTTGAACTGGCGCACTGGGAGCAACCGCTTCTCGATTCGGTCTCTATCCAGATCTTATTGCCGACGACTCCGATAACCCTGGCCGACTCTTCAAGCATCTCCTGGTCTGTCATCGCCTACTCCTCCCAGCCTTCCTGTTCCATTTCATCGAATCTTGAGGGGTCGGCGGGAATGGTGCTGTTGATCGCTCTGGCCAGCCAACTGCCAGGGCCCTCCCTGAGCTCCTGCTGGAGTGACTCGAGCAGGGAGTTTATCGAGGCACCAGGTGATATTTTCACCGGCTGAATACCTTTCAGTTTCAGTTGGTTGATTGCTGAAGCACCGACAGCCTGGCTATACACAGCAATACAACCCTTCAGTGCATCGATCTTGGCAACCAGCTTATCTTCGTTGCCATCCATATCGAGCTTACCGAACTCGACCGCTTCGATGAAACAGACCTTCTGTTGGTCAAGGGCATAGATTGCGAAACTCTGGGCGGCACCAAAATGTTGGTCCACCCGCTTCATATCACTGGTGGCAAAAGCGACTTTCAGGGCTGTCTCCATCCATTTATCCTCAGTGGTGCAGCCCACGAGTTGTAGCCGTCGAGTAATGCTCATCTGTCACCTCCCGAAAGTCTGTCTTTTGTGCATAGATGGAACGGTAGGGAGAGATCTCACCTTTCTCCAAAGTGAGCATGAGATTGGCCAGATCAAACAAGGTCTGACGACTGCCCCGGTAACCGATCCAGGTTTTCTGATAACCACCCAGG
>JAHRHW010000367.1 GCA_019100305.1 Candidatus Thiodiazotropha taylori
TCGTTCTGCACGATGCCGATCAGCCCGGTGAAGAAGGCGGTGGTGGCGCCGATCACCAGGACGAAGCTGAGCGCGGTCTCCGAGAGTTCATACAGCGGTGACATACGCGCCACCATGAAGATACCGGCGGTGACCATGGTGGCCGCATGGATCAGTGCTGAGATCGGGGTCGGGCCTTCCATCGAGTCCGGCAGCCAGACATGCAGCGGTACCTGAGCCGATTTACCCATCGCACCGATAAACAGCAGTATGCCGATCACAGTCATCAGCGACCAACTGCTGTCGCCCCAGATCTGGATCTGGGTATCGGCCAGTCCCGGCGCCAAGGCAAACACCTCGGCATAATCGAGGCTGTTGGTGTACATGACAATCGCGGCAATGCCGAGAATGAAACCGAAGTCACCAACCCGGTTGACCAGAAAGGCCTTCAGATTGGCAAAGATTGCGGTGGGTCTGACCGACCAGAAGCCGATCAGCAGATAGGAGACCAGACCAACCGCCTCCCAACCGAAAAACAGCTGCATGAAGTTGTTGGCCATTACCAGCATCAACATGGAGAAGGTAAACAGAGAGATGTAACTGAAGAAACGTTGATAACTGTTTTTACCAGCCAGGCTGGTCTTCGGCCAGTTGTGCTCATCATCCGCCATATAGCCGATGGTGTAGATGTGTACGCAGAAAGAGACGAAGGTGACCACGGTGATCATCACCGCTGTCAGATGATCGACCAGGAAGCCCACCTCCATGCTCAGACCGCCACTCACCATCCAGGTGTAGACTGTACCGTTGAAGGTCTCCAGACCATCATACATAAAGCCTTTAAGTACATAGAGCGAGAGCAAGGCAGAGATGCCGACCCCGGTACTGGTGACCCAGTGCGCACCTTTGCGCCCCAGCGTACTGCCAAAGAAACCGGCCAATATCGCGCCGACCAGAGGCGCCAATACGATTGTCAGATAGATATTTTCCATAAACCGTTTCTTCTTAAATTAGGTCTGCTAATGAACGCTAATGTACGCAAATGTTGTTATGCGTAAGCAGTCCATACACCGACTCACTTTACCTATGTTTCAATTCAGCTCATTCAGTCCGCAAAGCCCCACCAAAATCTACAAACCAAATTTGCGTTCATTAGCGTACACTTGCGGACTTCTTCAACTTCTTCAAAAAGCCAGCTGTAACGATTCAGGAGGCCCTGTTTTTCAGATCCATCTGAATCGTTACACCCCAGTATTTGGGGTTTCCAAATGGGAGAAGTCTCACTCTCCCCTTTGGTCAGCCCTAAAAATCGCACTCTTTAGGGCTGATCTAAATAGTTACCATCAGCCCTTCAAGGCATCCATATCCTCAACGTTGATACTGCGTTTACTACGGAACAGCACCACCAATATCGCCAGGCCAATCGCTGCTTCAGCGGCTGCTACCGTGAGGATAAAGAATACAAATACCTGCCCTGCCGTATC
This sequence comes from Candidatus Thiodiazotropha taylori, assembly GCA_019100305.1. Classification (GTDB taxonomy): domain Bacteria; phylum Pseudomonadota; class Gammaproteobacteria; order Chromatiales; family Chromatiaceae; genus Thiodiazotropha. The sequence continues at coordinate 1,464 of JAHRHW010000367.1, forward strand.
CTGCAGGAAATGGGAAAAGGCGACAAAGTTGATATTCACGGCCAACAGCATCAACTCCACACACATCAACAATACGATGACGTTTTTACGGTTGATGAAGATTCCCGCCACGCTGATCGCGAAGAGGATGGCGCCAAGAATCAGATAGTCTGAAAGTGCAATCATGTCGTTACCCTTTTTCCGCGTCCATGGAGACCATGCGGATACGATCGTCCCCCTTCTTGATCACAACCTGTTTAGACGGATCGATAAACTTGGTATCGGTACGCCGCCGCATGGTCAACCCAATCGCTGCGATGATCGCCACCAGCAGGATCACCGCCGCTATCTCGAAGGGATACATATAGACGGTGTAGAGCACGCTACCGAGCTCTTCGGTATTGCTGTAATCGGCGGCATGCCTGGCCGGTGCGGCATATTTTTCCAGACCGAAGTTATCCGGCCCGACGATGAGAATCAGCTCGGCGGCCATGGCAATCGCCATCACTATTCCAAGCGGCAGCAACTTTATGAATCCAGCCCTTAGCACAGCGATATCGATATCCAGCATCATCAGTACAAACAGGAACAGCACCATCACGGCACCCACGTAGACCAGCACCAGTACAATGGCAAGGAACTCCGCTTCCGCCAATAACCAGATACCGCTGCTGGCAAAGAAGGCGAGGATCAGAAACAGCGCCGAATGCACCGGGTTGCGTCGAGTCACCACCATCACAGCCGCCGCCAGAACGACCGCTGCCAGTACATAAAAAATCAGCTTTTCAAGTGTCATATACGGATTCCCGTTATCTCCAAGGTTGCCTGAGGGTCAGCGAACTTTCGCCTGGGCTTCGATATCCGCCGCCAGTTGCGCTTCGCATTTATCACCCACTGCCAACAACTTCTCCTTGGTCATGATGTTCTCACCACGATTCTCGAAGTGGTATTCGTAGATTCGCGTCTCAACGATGGCATCGACCGGACAGGCCTCCTGGCAATAGCCGCAGTAGATGCACTTGAACAGATCGATATCGTAGCGGGTGGTCCGCCGGGAGCCATCCTCCCTGGGTTCCGCTTCGATGGTGATCGCCAGAGCCGGACAAGTCGCCTCGCAGAGTTTACAGGCGATACAGCGCTCCTCACCGTTGGGATAGCGTCGCAAGGCGTGCAATCCACGGAAGCGGGGGGAGACCGGCGCTTTCTCTTCCGGATACATGATAGTGAACTTCTTACGGAACAGGTAACGCCCTGTCACACTCAGTCCACGGAACAGCTCCAGCAGAAAAAGGCTCTTGAAATAGTTTTTAAACACGTTCATAGAAGACCTCAGTCGAACCACCAGGGTACTTGATAGACCACTGCCAGGCCGACCACTGCAATCCAGACAATGGTAATCGGAATGAATACCTTCCAGCCGAGCCGCATGATCTGGTCATAACGGTAGCGGGGAAAGGTGGCACGCAGCCAGAGAAAAAGAAACATGAAGAACCCGGTCTTGATCACCAGCCAGAAGAATCCGGGTACCCAATCGAACAGAGGTCCAAGCACCGGCCAACCCTGGAACGGGGAGAGCCAGCCACCGAAAAACATCACCGCCGTCAGCGCGGAGATCAGAATCATGTTGGCGTATTCCGCCAGGAAGTAGACCGCGAAGGCCATACCGGAGTATTCCACGTGGAAACCGGCGACGATCTCGGACTCACCTTCCGCCACGTCGAACGGAGCACGGTTGGTCTCTGCCACACCGGAGATCACATAGACAGCAAACAGCGGCAGCAACGGCAGCCAGAACCAGGAGAAGAGTCCCCCCTCCTGGGCACGGATGATCTCACCCAGATTGAGGCTGCCGGCAGCCACCAGAACTCCGACCAGGGCAAATCCCATGGCGATCTCGTAGGCCACGATCTGTGCAGCTGATCGCATAGTGCCAAGGAAAGCGTATTTCGAGTTCGAGGCCCACCCGCCGATAATCACGCCGTAGACCCCCACCGAGGTCAGCGCCAGGATATAGAGCAGACCGGCATTGATATCCGCCAGCACCAATTTCTCATCGAAGGGAAACACCGCCCAGGCGGCGAGCGCCGGACCGAGGGTGATGGCCGGCGCCATCAGAAACAGCAGTTTGTTGGCGTTGGCCGGGATGATGATCTCTTTGAACATCAACTTCAAGGCATCCGCGATCGGCTGCAGCCAACCTTTGGGCCCTACCCGGTTGGGACCGACACGCACCTGCATGTAACCGATGATCTTGCGTTCCGCGTAGGTGTAGTAAGCCACCAGCAGCATCATCGGCAGGACAATCGCCACGATCTTGATCATGGTCCAGATCAGATATTGAAGTTCGTAGGGTAGTGCTTCCCAAAGACTGATAAGGAATTCCATCGGTTATGCCTTCTCCACGGTCACTTCGCCAAACGGCTGGCCCAGTGTCGATGTGCGCGCCAGGCTGGTGGATATCCAGACACACCCCTGAGGAATGCGCTCATCCAGCTGCAGGGGCAGATCGATCTGATTGCCGTTCTGTTTTACCAATGCCGTATCGCTGCCATCAAGTCCCAGACGGGCCGCCTCTTCCGGGTGCAGACGGATGGTATCCGAGCCCGCATCCCGGGTCTGCTGCAAGGCCGTGGCACGACGCACCAGCGGATCGCAGGCGTACAGCGGTGTATCCCCGCCTCTCAGGAGCGCATCGCCACTCAGCTGGGGCTCGAGATCTTGAGGTTCTGCCTGCTTGTTATCGAGTGTTGAGGATTCACACAGTGTGTGAAGCTCATCATGAATCTGTTGTGAATCGATGTAATCGAAACCTGGCTGATCCGTCAGATTGCCGAGCACCCGCAGAATCTTCCAGCCCGGGCGACTCTCTCCCTGAGGCCTCACCACCCCACGACTCTGTTGCCAGCGCCCTTCCGCGTTGACATAGGTTCCGGGGGTTTCGGTAAAGATCGCCATCGGCAGCATGATATCTGCACAGGCCTCC
>JAHRHW010000368.1 GCA_019100305.1 Candidatus Thiodiazotropha taylori
AGCTGTTTGCCGAGGAGCTGGGCGTCAAACCCCATTTCATCATCCCGGAAGGGTTGTACCGCTGTTACGTGTGACCACCCGCAGCTCGCCGGATGCCTTGATCCGTTCAACCAATGGAGGCGGGATGCTGCAACTGCCGATCAGCAGGGAGAGGGCAATCAGCAGAGAGGCGGCGAGTTTGGTCGTTGAGGAAAGCTGCATCTATGTCTGGATCTATCGATTACTTTTAGTTATGACAATAAGAATTGTCGCAGGATCCATTGGCACACTTGTTATCTTTGGTATTGGCTCTGGCATAGTCTCTAGATACTTAGTTTAGTAGGTATCGTACAAAAAAGAATCTACTGGCTATCGAATCAGATACCATTGGTAATCTAATTTTTTGGTGTTGGCATTGATTTTAGGCAATTGACTGGGTTTATAGTTAGAATTTACCAGAATCAATTGCCGATACAGCTTTCCTGTCGATATTTTGATTGCCTCGGAGAGGTGCCGGAGCGGCCGAACGGGCCTGACTCGAAATCAGGTGATCCCTTACGGGATCCGAGGGTTCGAATCCCTCCCTCTCCGCCAAACAGGGAGGCTTTAGCAAGCCGGAGTGGTTCAAGCGGTGATCACTCTCCCATATCCTTGGTGTAGTGCTTTGGGGGTGGTGTCCAGCCCCGCTCGGATCGATCGTGCAGTTGCATACGATCGGTCTCCATCATCTCCTTCAATGTCTCGCCAAGCTCTCTTGCTCGCGCCAGGTAGGCTTTGTTGCTTGCCATTTCGGTGTTCTCATCCCACAGCTCATAGAGGGTATTCATGCCGCTCTCATCATGTTTGCGAAATGCCGTTGACATCTTTTCCACTTTGAACGGATGTACGCCGACAGCTTTTAGTGTCGCTTTGCCCAGCTCCAGTGAGCTGTCGAAGAGTTCCCGAACCGCAATATCCACACCGGCTTTGTTCAACAGATAGAGGTGGTTGACATCGAATGCCCGGGCGAGAATTTTCACTTCCGGGTAGTGTCGCCGTATATGCTCGACCATCTCAAGGGTGCGGCTGCGGTCATCGATGGCGATCACAACCGCTTTTGCTGATTCAATGCCGGCTGCATGGAGTAATTCAGGCCGTGATGCATCCCCATAGTAACTTTTTACGCCAACCTTGCTGAGCATGTTGATGATATCGGCCTGATGGTCGAGTACCGTCGTTTGAATCCCGCTGGCTACCAGCAGGCGGTTAACGATCTGACCGAAACGTCCATTGCCTGCGATGATGACTGAACCGGTCTCATCGATGTTATCCGCTTGGCGTTCGTCAGATTCCGGCTGACGGTTCAGGATCAGTTTGTCGTAGAGAATGAACAGTACCGGTGTAAGCAGCATCGAGAGCGCGACCACCAGCGAGAGTGTGGAGGCGAGCTCCGCTGGCAATACCTGGTTCTGCAGGCTGAAACTGAGTAGTACGAAGCCGAATTCGCCCGCCTGGGCGAGTCCCAGGGTCACTAGCCAGCCATCCGTTGTGGTCAGTCGGAATGCCCGCGCCAGCCCATACAGAACCAATCCTTTTATCACAATCACACCGACTGTCAGGCTGAGTATGGTAAAAGCGTCGTTGAACAGTATATTGAAATCGATACCGGCACCTACTGTGATAAAAAACAGTCCAAGCAGCAGCCCTTTAAAGGGTTCGATATCGGATTCGAGTTCGTGGCGAAATTCACTGTTGGCCAATACCACACCGGCAAGGAAGGTGCCCAGAGCCGGTGACAGATCCACCAGCGTCATCAGCAGTGCAATACCGATCACCAGCATCAGGGCACTGGCGGTGAAAATCTCACGTAGTCTCGATTCGGCTATGAAGCGGAACATCGGTCGTGACAGAAAGTGGCCGCCAAGCAGCACACTCGCAATGGCGCCAAGCACCACCAGCGCATGGGCCCAACCGGGTAGCCCATCCACCAGGCTCATCTTATGATGGTGTCCTGCATCCCCATGGGACTCGGCTGCAGTTACCAGAGAGTCGCCACCGCCGCCAACCAATTCGGGCAGAGCAAGCAGGGGAATCAGAGCCAGCATCGGTATCACAGCGATATCCTGAAACAGCAGAACCGAAAAGCCGGCCCGGCCACCCTCGGTTTTACTCAGTCCCTTTTCATTGAGTGTTTGCAGAACGATGGCGGTGGATGAGAGGGAGAAGATCAGGCCAATGGTCAAAGCCACACTCCAATAGAGTCCCATCATCAGGGCTGCAGCGGTAATCAATGCGGTGGTCAGAGCGACCTGCAGTCCACCCAGACCGATCAGCCGGTTGCGCATTTCCCATAACATTCCTGGTTGCAGTTCAAGGCCGACCAGGAACAGCATCATCACCACGCCGAATTCGGCGAAGTGCTGTATGGTCTGGGTTTCGGAACCGACCAGGCCGATTACGGGGCCGATGAATATGCCTGCAAGCAGGTAGCCAAGTACTGAGCCCAAACCGAGGCGCTTGGCGATGGGTACCGCAATAACGGCGGCGCAGAGATAGATAAAGGCCTGAAACAGAAGTCCACCCATGTGTCAGGCCTCCTTGATGAGACGGTTGAGGTCGCTGTTGAGTCCGGCAAGCTTTTGTGCCGTTTCAATATCGAGTTTCTGGTCACGCAACGCCTCGAGCAACGCAATCCAGGCGTCAATATGGTGACCGATGCGGCCCTCATCAACCGCTGTGCGGGCGCCAAACAGTGCGAATGGTGGCAGGTATCGCATACCGCACAGGGAGGCCATCTGCTCCATAGGTTGGAGTAACTCGCGGATGGTGAAGTGATTGTATCCTTCTGCCCGATAGGCGGCTTCAGCACCACCTGCAGAGAGCGCATTGAGAAACAGCTTGCCATGCAGTGCAGTACCCTTTGAGCCGTAAGCGAAGTCATGCTCCAGCACGAGATCCTGCCACTCTTTCAAAATGGCTGGGGTGGAGTACCAGTAGAGCGGGTGTTGAAAGATGATCACGTCATGCTCGAGCAGACGCTGTTGCTCCCGGTCGATATCGATCTGAAAATCAGGGTATTCCGCATACAGGTCGATCAAGGTGATGCCCTCGATGGCTGCAGCGGCTTCTGCCAATGGTCGATTGACTTCGGAGCGCTCCAGGGACGGGTGGGCGAGGAGTATCAGAATCCGCTTTACCGCTTTCTGGGTCATCGATCGTTTCTCGTCTTTTTCAGGATCTGACATTGCCAATGTCCTATCACTGTGTTTAATGGCGAAATGCGCTTACATGAGTGCCAAGACTCATATCGCTTCTTGTTTGTCATGAGGTTTTGGTGGGGCCCTGCCCCACCAAATACTGGTAAAGTCAGTTCCATTCGGTATTGTTCCTCGCTCATTGATTGGCGCTTTTTGAAGCACAACAGAATGTATTAGATGCGTGTTAACCGCCCTTAGGAATCCTGTCGTCGATATCCACAATGCGTCGGTCGTAGAAATAGTGGGCGTTCGAATGTAACTCCTCGGGGAGTTCGCCGTCATAGCATTTACTGATCAGCAGCTGAGAGACCAGTCTCCATCCCATCGCATTGGTGTTGTAGAGCACTTCCCCGCAGTGATTACAGAATACCCGGGTCATCTCCAATGTCGGGTGTTTGTATTTGGTAACCTGGCCCTCACCGGAAGTGATGCTAACCTGTGACGCATCCCAGGCAACGATGGAGTGATAGGGTACATCGAGTAGATTGCGACAATCCTCACAATGACAAAAGGCGTGAATCCTGGGTTCACCGCTCATGCTCAGCGCTACGCGGCCACAATCACATTGAACCTGATATTGCATGGTCTGTTACCTGAAAGTGTTGGTGCAGGTGGGCATCGAAACGTTTCAGGTCGTTTTCGATATCGGGATTTTTCATCACATCATGGCAGACAAAAGTCTGCATCGCTTCCATACCAAAAAAGCGGAAATTCATATGCATGGGTAAGAACAGATCGTCTACCGATCTGCCTTGAAAGAGATATTGATCCTGATCGTCGAACGCTTCTTTTGGTGCATTGAAGGTGAGGGAGAGCAGGTATCTCTTGCCTTGCAAGGTGCCCCCGGAACCATACTGCTTTGTTGTATCTTTGCGAGACCTGCCATCGCCATTGCACAAGCTGCCATCCATGCCGGCGGAATAGACAGTGTCCATGTACTGCTTGAATCGCCAGGGTACCCCCATCCAGTTAACGGGCGTCTGCAGGATGATGGCATCCGCCCATAGATGTTTTTCCACTTCTGAGTCCACCTCATAAGCCTCTTTCATCGAGGTGGTTCGGACCTCATAACCCCTATCCGTAAGTTGACGGATGGCCCGTTCAACCAGTGTGTTATTGAGCTTACCCGGTGATACTGGGTAGGGCTCGTGAGCATTGATGATCAGGATGTTTTTCATCTGTTTGGCCCCTTCGATTTTTCGATGGC
>JAHRHW010000369.1 GCA_019100305.1 Candidatus Thiodiazotropha taylori
CCCCGCCCCTCTGTCCAAAACCTGAGAGTTTGGCGCATGCATACAAGGTCATTTAGGCAACCTGCTGCGCGCCTGCCCCGTCGGTGGGTGTTGTTACACCACTCTCCAGAGTCGACCTAAGCCTAATTGAGTTTACTTGGCTTCTCCCCACGGTCCTTTTGCCTGAGCGATTCCGGGCGGGTTTGCGCCTTCGGCGTCGGCTATGTGCCGCTCTCTCCCACGGGGGTGGATCGAGGAATGACTATACTCTTCTACCAGGCTGTTGCCAATCCGCAAAAACCTCATAAACTATCAGCTGAATTTCCGATTCCAGGCTGTTGATCAGCGAGCCAGCCTCGGCCTGTCGCCGGTCATTCCCATCGCACGTCGCATAATCTGGTGCTTCACGAACCCGGAGCGGTCGGCAAGATTCAAGCCGAGGTTGCGGATTACGCGCAGCGGCGGGACTTCGTTGCTAAACAACCGTTTAAAGCCATCCATAGCACCCAGCATGGCGATATTTGCCCCCTTCCTGGCTCGTTCATAACGACGCAGTGTGGCGATCGATCCGATCGACCTGCCAGCCACACCCGCCTCGCTCAAGACATCAGCCAGGGTCATAGCATCCATCAGACCCAGATTGACGCCCTGCCCCGCCAGTGGGTGCATGGCATGAGCCGCATCGCCGATAAGCGCCAGGCCCGGTTGAATATAGGTATCCGCATGCTCGAGTCGCAGTGGAAACAGCCCTCTCGGGCCAGTTGCCTGAATCGAGCCCAGAACCGCTTCACTGGCCTGGGTCAGCTCCTGACAAAAACCGGCATCATCGAGCGACATCAAGGTCTCGCCATGGGTCGGACTGGTAGACCAGACAATGGAACAGCGGCCATCATCGATCGGTAACAGGGCGAGCGGTCCTGAACTCATGAAGCGCTGGCGGGCGGTATTCTCATGAAACCGTTGTGGGGTAATGGTGGCCACGATGGCGTGCTGATCATACTCCCAACCCCGGGTATCGATTCCAGCCAGGTGCCTGACCTCAGAATCCCGACCATCGGCTGCCACAACCAGCTTGGCGGTCAACTGTTCACCGCTCTGCAATTCAACCTCTGGTGACTCTCCCAACAACAGATTACTGATTCTTTCCGGAAAGCGCAGCTGAACATTGGGATAGGACTCCAGACGCTCCCACAGAGCCAGCTGGGTCACCCGGTTTTCCACAATATGCCCCAGGTCCATCTCACCGATCTCAGCGGCACTGAAATGTATCCGCCCGTTACCTCCGGCATCCCATACTTCCATTTTGTCATAGGGACTGACCCGCATCTCAACCATCCGGGGCCAGGCCTGCAGGTTTTCAAGAATTCGTTGTGAAGCCCGGGTCAATGCGGAAACTCTCAGATCGACCTCATCCTCAGGCCAGCTCCGAGCAGGCTCCCTGACATCTATTACCGTGACTTCAAAACCAACCTCAGCCATGGCGCATGCCAAAGCACTGCCGACCATCCCGCCGCCAACAATCAACAGGTCAACAGTGGATGGGGATTTCGTCATAGTGAAACTCCTCTGCCCAGTTTTGATAATCGTCCGTTCAGTCCCATAAACTGCCTGGCAACCTGATGTTTCAGTCCAGGCATCAGATCGAGACCTACCAAGCCCAGGTTTCGCATGAGTCGCAAAGGCCCGAATGGGTTTGCAAACAATCGCGCCAGACTGTCGGTAATCGCCGCCACCCGATTCTGATCCCGCTCACGCCACAGCCGATACTCATTCAGCAGTTCAAGATCACCTGGATCCCGGCCATGCTTTGCTGCCTCAACCAGCAGATCCGCCAGTCCGGCAACATCCCGCAAACCAAGATTGAATCCCTGCCCGGTTACCGGATGTATTGCATGGGCCGCATTTCCAATCAAGGCAATGCGCGGCCTGACCTGTTCGGCAGCCTGGCGCAGTCGCAGAGGATAGGCCACCCGCTTACCCAGCCGCTCCAATCTGCCCAGCCGGTAACCAAACCGATCCTGTAAGCGATCCAGAAACGCATGGTCACTGAGCCCCATCAACTCTGCCACCTGATGATCTTCAGCCGTCCATACCATTGAGAGACGCTCATCCGTCATCGGCAACAGGGCTAAAGGGCCCGTATCGGTGAAGCGCTCATAGGCGACGGATCGATGGTCACGATCAGAACTCAGATTGGCGATTATTGCCGTCTGCCCATAACTTTTCTCTTTCAGAGGAATCGATAGAAAGCGACGAACCAGTGAATCCCCACCGTCTGCAGCAACCAGCAAACGGGCATTGATGCGTTTCTCACGACCATCCTGCTCAATTCTTGCCTCAACACCATTGTCTGAAACGGCAAAACTCTTCAACTGTGCAGGACAGATCAGTTCTACATCCTGGCGTTGATCGAGTTCGCTCAATAACGCGTTACCCAGCGACCTTGCCGTCACCACATAGCCCAAGGCATCGACCCCTTCCTGGCGATGATTCAATCGAGTGAAACCGAAGTGCCCCCGATCCGAGATATGAATATCCAGAATCGGTTGAGCAACCGTTTCGATACCGTGCCAGACACCCATCGCCTGAAGAATCAGGCGACTTCCCCAGGAGAGCGCGATCACCCGGTCATCATAGCTGGGTTGACTGGAGGAACTCAGTGGCCAGGCCTCAATCACACCAATCTTATAACCGTGTCCACTCAAGGCATGAGCCAGACTGGCACCAACCATACCTCCGCCAACGATCAGAATATCCTGTTGAACAATCATACTGAGGCCATTAACGATTCAATCTCTGCAACACTCTTTGGAACATCTTTGGTCAACACATCGCAACCCTCCTTGGTGACAACCACATCATCCTCAATACGGATCCCGATATTCCACCACTTCTTTGCAACTCCCTTGCTACCGGTTGGAATGTAGATACCGGGCTCGATGGTTAACGCCATACCGGGCTCGAACATTCGCCAGGCTCCATCCACCTTGTAATCCCCCACATCATGAACATCCATACCCAGCCAGTGGCCGGTACGATGAGGAAAGAAGGGTTTATATTTCTCTTCACGTATCGACTTTGCCAGGGTTCCCTTAATGATCCCCAGCTTGATCAAACCACGGGTAATCGTTCTGACCGCCGCATCATGGGGATCATTCCAGTGGTTACCCGGTTTGACCTTTTCAATGGCGGCATCCTGGGCAGCCAATACCAACTCATAGAGTTGACGTTGTGGCTCAGAAAATCGACCGTTTACCGGATAACTGCGGGTAATGTCTGAGGCATAGTAGTCATACTCACAACCAGCATCGATGAGCAGCATCTGTTTTGTCTGAGTCTGACATTTATTATCGATGTAGTGCAGGGTACAGGCATTCGCGCCGCCACCGACGATCGGTGGATAGGCCTGTGCCCGAGCACCTTGATGACTGCACTCTCTAATAAACTCGGCTTCCAGTTGATACTCCCAGACACCCGGCTTACAACTCTGCATGACCTTTTTATGTGCTTTAGCTGATATCCGTGCGGCCTGCCTCATAACCTTTAACTCTGAACGACTCTTGTAGAGCCTCATCTCGTGCAGATAGTGATCAAGCGCAATAATCTCAACCGGCCCCTGTGCACCGCTACGCGATTCGCATCGAATCGAATTGATCCACTCAGAGAGAGACTTGTCGAATTTCGGGTTGCAGCCCATGACATAGAAAATCCGCTCACACTGTTCCAGCATGCGTGGCAAAATGTCATTCAGGTCACCGATTGGAAAAGAGTCGTCGGCACCATACTTTTCACAGGCACCCTCCTGTCCTGCACGCGCCCCATCCCATAACTCCTTCAAGGGATCCGACTCCCGGTTAAACAGAATATACTCGGCCTGCTTACGCCCAGGTATCAACACCAGCACCGCTTCAGGTTCAGGAAAACCGGTCAGGTAGAAAAAATCACTATCCGGCCGGTAGGGAAAGTGGACATCCCGGTTACGGATCAGGAGTGGTGCAGTGGGTAAAATCGCAATACTGCCAGGCCCCATCATTCGCATCAGCTCGCGACGACGGCGCTTGAATTCACTCATCTGCATTCGATTCCCCCCTTATCTCGAACAGCTCTTCCCACATCAGCAGCGTGACCACCTTTAAAAACTCCTGTAACTCCACGTAGGCCACCTCAGTCGCTTCACCAGATTCAAGCTGGTCATAATCCAGGCGAGTGAAATGCGCCAGGTCCTGAATCGCCTCTTTGGAATCCCCCGACAGCATCTGTTCGGTGACACCCGCCAATCCAAGCCCATACAAATACCCTTCACACCATTCGCTGAGCGCTTTGGCCCTGCTGGAAATGGCTTCATCATCCTCAGGAAGTAAAGGCATGAATGTAAGCTCTTCCTGTGTGATCTGATGCCTGGCAGCGTAGTACAGCTGCCCGATCATC
>JAHRHW010000041.1 GCA_019100305.1 Candidatus Thiodiazotropha taylori
CCCAACCCCTCTCCCATCAAGGGAGAGGGGCTTTTAATGTTGCTGCCGGAACGATTGAAGGTTAATCGGACAACAGTGGACCAGGCCCCTGTTTATTAGACCTATACCGGAGGGGCACCTGAAAGAGCGCCACAAACCCTTGCTCATCACTCATTAAGAGCAGACAAACTAGGCACCACACGCATTAATAGGCTGTTTGTCAGGCATTACGGGAGATATTGGATTGGTGTTACCAGGCCCTAGGTATTCGCTTCGCAGTAATCTTTGACAAATTGCGCGATCTCTTGCGGGTTATTCAGATCAAGTTGGGGTAGTTCACACGGCTCTCCAATCGGTGTGTCACTGGCAATTGCGATCACTGAAGAGTCTTCGGTAAACAGCAACGGTTTACCCAGGGCCGGACGGTGCAATTCTATCTTGGGAAATTGCAGGTGCCTGAAACCTTCCACCAACACAAGATCAAGGCTGCTGCAATCCAGTCGCTCCAGCAACTCTGGCAGTTCCGGCTCTTTCGCTTCTGCCTCATCCACCATTAGCGCCCAATGTTTTGAGGTAGCCAGCAGAACTCGCCCCGCCCCGGCCTTGCGCAGTTCGTAACTGTCCTTGCCCGGCTGGTCAACATCCACTTCATGGTGCGCGTGCTTTATCACCCCCAGGTTGATAGAGGATTGCCTCAGTAGTGGAATCAACTGCTTCAGGAGTGTCGTCTTTCCGGTACCGCTGTAGGCGGCAAAGCCAAGCAGGGGTGTACTACTGAACTGTCTCATGCATCTTCACGCTTTGCACCGTGAATCATAATAATCAGATCCGCCGCATCCCGACTGATGCCCAGTTCCTGAATCAGTTCATCAGGACCGGCACCGGACCGCACCATGCTGATGGCGTCGCTATAGGGAGGATCACTCTGCAGGTTGGACTGTTCGATATTCTCCTGACGCTCTTCCAGGTCCCGTCCCTGCCGCTCCAGACGATTAACCCGTCTGTCCACCCCAACCGCGCTCGAACAGAGTGCCGCCACGGTCTGCTTGAGGGTCTGAATCTCTCTGCTCTGTTGCGCCTGCAACTCCTTCCGTGTGCGGTCGATGAAGAACAGGTAACTGAGAAATCCCGCCAGTAACAGGGCCAGCGGAAGCAGAACGAACCAAAAGAGATTTGAGCTACCGGTCATAGTCTACCCTGGCGTTTTGCGCTGCATTCAATACCAGGGTGAATAGAGGGGAGTGGTTTGACCATTAATGATCCTCTGAATAGTTCTATGTCGATGAAAATGTACCGACTCAGGGCACGGATTGCACGCAGTAGCCCACATTTACCAATTTTTACTTCATACAAGTCGTATAGCTTGGTGGTGAAATACTGGCCCATGACTCGTGCAGTGGTTCCTCATGCATACTCATCGATGTGCGGCTTTCCATTGTCATCGTCCTGATCAGGCTTGTTCCGTTCCTGATTCGGCTGCTCATCCTTACGCTTGGGGCGCTCGCGGCGCATGGGAGGCTTGCTCGGTTTAACCGGATAGAGCGGGGTAAGCGGATTTTGATCTCCAATTTCAGGCATATCAGTTGCCCTGCGTAAACTTAGTAAATTAATTCACTACTGTTCCATTTAGTTTAGTTAATTTTCAGCTCAACGCATCTCCCAGGGATCCCAGACACGGTGGTAAGGTGACCAAGCGCACGCTCGGGTTGATCAGTACATGCTGATTTCCTGCCACTCCTCATCCGTCAGCAGCTTGTTCAGATCCACCAGGATCAGTAACCGGCCTTCCTGTGTTGCCACACCCTGGATATACCGGGAACTCTCCTCGGTACCCACGTTGGGTGCTGCGTCGATCTCATCTTCACGCAGTTCAACCACTTCGGCAACTGCATCAACCAGTATGCCGACAACCTGCTTGTCAGATTCAATCACAACAATACGGCTGTTATCACTGACCTCCACCGATGGGAGCCCAAACCGCTTTCGGGTATCGATTACCGTCACCACATTACCGCGCAGATTGACGATACCCAGAACATAACTTGGTGCCCCGGGGACAGGTGCAATCTCAGTCACTCTCAAGACTTCCTGTACCTGCATGACGTTGATGCCATAAACCTCATCCATCAGGATGAAAGTTACAAATTGAATCAGTGGGCCACCGCCACTTTCGTCATCATCTACACTCATTATCTACACCTCTATCGCTTGCAGGCTTTTATCTATTGGTCTTAGCGCGCAGCAGATGACTGCTTCACAACTGTCGTTTATTCGATGACCGAACATCATCCAAACCCTACCTTTTCAACTTAAGCCGCCAGCAGTTGCAAAACCCCATCCACATCGAGCAACACACTCAGCTCTTCGACAATGATGCCCGCATACCAGGGTTTATTGTGTATACCATTCCGCCAACGTACATCTTCCTTTACCACAATCATCGTATTACATATGGTATCCACCGCCAGCGCACGGTCTCCTTCACCGATCAATAGCAGTTGCTGCGGTTCACTGCGTGTGTCGGCCGTCAATCTTTCCGGCATCAGTAAACGCGCACTGTCGATTACCACCACCTTTTCATCCCGATTGACAATCACTCCCAGGGACCAGGCCGGTTGTCCCGGCAATTGACTCGCTTCACCACTGTAATTGAGGATCCCTTTCATGGCGTTCAGCGGTATCCCCATGGTAATACCGTTCACCTTGAACAACAGCACCTGAAACTCATTCTCCACCCACTCCGGAAGCGCAGAATCCGGTTGCTGTTGGGTTTGTGTTGTTTGCTCGAGTTTTGGCTCAGATATCTGGCTCTCTTCCACTTTGATATCGGCCACCGGAGGTGGCTCTTTAACCACCACACTTTCGCTCGGGAGGGTCTCGATCTCAAGCAGCAAGGTATCCAGATAGGTTTTCAAGGCATGATCCGGTTCCTCTACCTTTTCGCTAACCGGTTTGGTGCGACTTTTGTCATTTCCCAAGCTCATCCACCTGCTCCTGCCTGGGGTAGTGACTCATGATCATTCAACAGCTCATCTACCAGTTTGCCATACGCCAATGTGCCATGACTCTGGGGGGCGAAGAATGCCGGGGGTATACCCGCCTTACTCGCCTCCCGAAACTGGGTATCGACAGGAATCAGGCTGTGCCATACATGGTCCGGATAGCTCTCCCGCATTACTTTGAGGCTGTCAATGGAGGCACGGGTACGTTGATCGTACATGGTCGGCACAATATGGTATGGCAGTGGTACGCGTCTCGATTTGGTCACCATATCGAGGGTATGCAGCATACGCTCAAGCCCTTTCAATGAGAGAAACTCAGTCTGTACCGGAATGATCAGATGATCACAGGCAGCCAATGCGTTGATCATCAAAACACCCAGGATCGGCGGGCAATCGAGAATCACATGGTCATAGCGATTCTGCAGTTGTCCCATCGCCTGCTTGATGACCAATCCCATGCCATCCAGCTTGCCGGCCTGTCGATCCAGTGTTGCCAGCGCCATTTCCGCCGGCATCAGATCGAGACCTTCGGTACCGGTTGGGTGTATCAGACTCAGGGGATCCACCGTCTGCTTTTGAGCCACACCCTTGAACAGGCTGTAGACGCTCTCTTCAAGTCCATCCGGATCGTAACGGAAATAGCTGGTCAGAGAGGCGTGGGGATCGATATCGACCAGCAGGGTACGCAGTCCCCACTGCGCCAACAGACCACCCAGCGATACGGTGGTGGTGGTCTTGCCAACACCGCCTTTCTGATTGGCTACTGTCCAGACTTTCACTGGCCACTTCCCGGCAGATCGATGACCCGGTCTGCCTGTCTGTTCATTCCCAGGATAATCAGTGTGACGCGACGGTTTTTCGCCCGCCCTTCCTGAGTATTGTTATCCGCCACCGGCCGATGTTCCGCATATCCGACAGCGGACATACGCCCAGGATCGATACCGGTACGGGTCATCAGATGCACCACGCTGGCAGCCCGTGCAGCAGACAGCTCCCAGTTGGAGGGAAACTCTTCCGTATTAATCGGGCGATTGTCGGTGTTACCTTCCACCTGTACCTGATTCGGCACCGTCTTCAACACCCGGCTGATTTCACCGAGCGCTTTTACCGCAGCTCTGGAGAGATGCGCGCTGGCACTGGGGAAGAGCATCTTGTCCTTCATGTTCACAACCACCCGATCTTCACTGAAACTCACATCGACCAGATCACGGTCGACATAGTCACTCAGCATATCCTCGATGGTGGCGGCGAGAAAACTGAGCCTCTGCGTCTCATTGCTTGGCAGGTCGGGGATCACCTCTTTTCCAACTGCCGGATCCCTGCCCATTTGATTCTCGATACCTGGCCCCTGGCGCAACTCACCCTCGATCAAAGCACTCTCATCTCCCAGACCAGGGGTATCTCCCCGACTGCGGGAGAGCTCACCGACCTGAATCGGATCAAGACTGCGCTGAGACTCCTGAAAGGCATGGGTCAGGGTCTGTGACAACACCCGGTACTTACCTTCATTGACCGAGGAAACAGAGTACATAACCACAAAAAAGGCAAACAACAGGGTCACGAAATCGGCGTAGGAGACAATCCAACGCTCATGATTCGCAGGCTCTTCCTGACGTTTGCGTCTTCTAGCCATAGTGGCCTCTGAGGTAATCGTCGCGCCTTTCAAAGTCAAAGGCGATCATTGCAGAAATCCCTTCAGCTTGGTTTCAATACTGCGCGGATTGTCACCTTCCGCAATACCGATAACACCTTCGATAACCATCTCCCGAAATTTGGAGATGTGTTCCGATTGGGTCTTCAGCTTGGCGGCAATCGGCAGGAGAAACAGATTGGCCAGGCCGACACCGTAGATGGTGGCGACAAAGGCGGTTGCGATACCACTGCCGAGCTTGCTGGGATCGGCCAGGTTCTGCATCACGTGAATCAATCCCATGACCGCGCCGATAATACCAATTGTAGGCGAGTATCCACCCATCCCTTCGAATACCTTGGAGGCCTGAATGTCATACTGTTCACTGGCATCCACCTCCATCTCCAGGATCGAACGTAAAGCATCCGGCTCACTGCCGTCGACCAGCAGCTGCATCCCCTTGCGGATAAATGGATCCGGCTCTTCGTCTGCGATGGTCTCCAGGCCGAGCAGACCCTCTTTTCTGGCGATATTGCTCCACTGCACCAGTTTTTCGATGGTGCTTGGCATATCAAGTCTGGCGGGCAGAAACACCCGCCCGGAGAGACGCAGGGCATGCCAGAAGACCGGCACCGGAGTCTGCAGCAGAATGGCGCCGATGGTGCCGCCAATGACGATTACCATAGCCGGGCCATTGACCAGGGAGTCCATATGTCCCCCCTCCAGCCAATTGCCGCCCAGAATCGCCAGAAAAGCGACGACAATACCGATAAAGCTCAGAAAGTCGACTCTCATTTCACTCTCGCCATAAGTGGCCCAATCTCATCGATACTCAACACCTTGTCAGAAAGACCCGCCTTCTCGACTGCCTGCGGCATACCATAAACCACACAGCTCTTCTGATCCTGACTCCACAGGGAGGAGCCGTATCTCTTGAGCTTTTTTGCTCCCTCCAGACCGTCTGATCCCATACCGGTCAGGATCAGGGCAAGCGCTTTACCCCGGTAGCTTTCCGCCACCGATGCCAGCATCTGATCGACACTGGGATGGTAGATCTCTCCCGGCAGCGGGTTGGAGATCCGTACCTGATAACCACCAGCGCCACGAACCACTGTCGTCTGTTTTCCGCCAGGCGCAATCAGCGCCACACCCGGCTGCAACATTTCACGATCCATTGCCTCTTTGACCTTGATTGCGCAGGAGCCATCGAGACGCTCCGCATAGGCCCGGGTGAAACTGCCCGGCATATGCACTGCGGCAACCACCGGCAGCGGATAGTTTCTCGGCAAGGCACTCAAAACCTGTCGCAATGCCACCGGTCCACCAGTGGATGCGCCGATCGCCACCAATTCCGGACTGCTTGAGAATGTCGGCGTGGTCTGACCCACGCTGGCGACCCGCGAGGGTGATGGGGTCAGGTACTCCTTCATACTGGCTCGCGACAGAGAGAGTGGGGATTTAGCCAAACCCCGAACCCGCTCCAGCAGCGCCTTGGAAGTCTCTTCGGCGCCAGCTACCGGATTGCTTATCTCTTTGGGCAGAAAATCCATCGCCCCCGCATCCAGTGCATCGAGGGTCTCTTTGGCGCCCTCGGTGGTGAGTGCTGAAAACATCAGAATCTTGGTCGGTGTCTCAGCCATGATTCTGCGAACTGCGGTGATCCCATCGATCACCGGCATCTCCACATCCATGGTTATCACGTCGGGCTTGAGGCTTTTGGTTTGCCGGATCGCCTCTTCACCATTGGCCGCAAAGCCAATGATTTCCATATCTTGTGCGGATTGCAGTGCAGCCGCTACACGATTACGAAAAAAGGCTGAGTCGTCGACAATCAGTACTCGCACTTTGGCGCCCATAGTCCCTCTTCAAAGTTGACCTTAGCCTTAGAGACGGACTGCAAGCCAAACCTTGCCGAAAGAGTGCACCAGACCGTCAATGACCGATTCGTTAAAACTTCTTCGCATATTTTCGCATCAGACCAGGCACATCCATGATCAGAGCGATCTTACCGTCGCCGGTTATGGTGGCACCTGCCATACCTTCCAGGCCTTGCAACAGTGCCCCCAGGGGTTTGATCACCACCTCTTCCTGACCGATCAGATGATCGACCACCAAACCCACTTGAATATTACCCACGTTTACGATTACCACATGACCGCTGCCCTTCTCCTCATTGGCCAATGGATTGTTCGGTCTCAACCAGTTGCGCAGATAGAACAGCGGCAGGGCACGCTCCCGCACCATGATAGTCAACTGACCATCCACCACATTGGTCCGTTTCAGATCCAGATTGAAGATCTCCACCACACTGGCCAGCGGCAGGGCAAAGGGTTGATCATTCAACAACACCATCAGGGTGGGCAGAATCGCCAGTGTCAACGGCAGCTTGATGATGATGATACTGCCCTGCCCCCATTCGGAATCGATCTCAACCGAGCCGTTCATCTGGGCAATTCGGGTTTTTACGACATCCATACCCACGCCACGACCGGATACGTCGGAGATCTCGGTCTTGGTCGAGAAGCCCGGCGCAAAGATCAAATTGAAACACTCTTTATCATCGAGTCTGGCGGCTGCTTCGGCATCCATCATGCCTTTCTCCACGGCCTTTTGGCGGAGCACATCGGGATCCATACCCTTACCGTCATCGGCGATCGAGAGTAGGATATGATCACCCTCCTGAGCCGCTGAAAGGACCACAGTGCCTCGTCTTGGCTTGCCTTTTTCTTCCCGATCCTGCGGCTGCTCGATGCCGTGATCGACAGAGTTGCGCACCAGATGTACCAACGGATCGGCAAGCGCCTCGACAAGGTTTTTATCGAGATCCGTATCCTCACCCTGCATCTCGAGATCGATCTCTTTTTTCAGGCTGCGGGCCAGATCACGCACCACTCTGGGAAAACGGCCGAAAACCTTTTTGATCGGTTGCATGCGGGTCTTCATCACCGCAAGCTGCAGATCGGAGGTCACGACATCCAGATTTCCAACCGCATTCGAGACCTCTTCATCATTCAGGGTCGCCTTCAATGTTGCCAGGCGATTTCTCACCAGCACCAGCTCACCCACCATGTTCATGATATCGTCCAGGCGCTGGGTATCGACTCGAACGGTAGTCTCGGCCGGGGGCTTGTTCGCCGCTGCGGGTTTTGCCCCTTTGGCCGCTGGTTTGGCGGCGGCTTTAGCCGGTTTCGCGGTGGCCGGTTTCGCGGCTGGCTCCGGTTTCGCCTTTTTCGCAGGCGCAGCCTTCTTTTTCGCAACCTTCTTTTTCGCCACCGGTTTCTTGGCAGCTTGCGATTTCGCTTTGCCCTCAGTTTCCGTGTTCAGTTTATTTGGATCGAACTTACCCTCACCATGGATCTGATCGAGCAGATTCTCGAACTCATCCTCAGTGATTTCGTCACTCGCTGGGGCACTGGTTTTTTGTGGTTTGGCAGCCGGCTTAGACTCGGCCTCAGCAGGTTTGTCAGGCAGTTTGCCCGGATCGAAGTTTCCCTTGCCATGGATCTGGTCGAGAAGATCCTCGAACTCCTCTTCCGAGATATCATCGGAAGCGGCTTTGGTCGCCTTTGGCGCCGTCTTCTCCTGCTTCGGCTTACCGGAGAATTGACCTTTGCCGTGCAGTTCATCCAGCAGTGATTCGAACTCATCTTCGGTGATTTCATCACTGGCAACCGCTTTGGGTTCGGGCTCCTGGATGGCATCCAACAGCTCTTCGAACTCGTTCTCGCTCAACTCATCCTTGGTTTCGGCACTCTCCTCAGCGCTGTCGGCAAGTTCCGGTTCCGGCTCTTCGACTGTCTCTTCTACAACCTCTTCCTGCGGCTCCTCGGCTTCCTCTTCCTCTCCTTCCGGTACAGCGTATTGATTGAGCCTCTGAATCAGGCTTGGGTCGGCATGGTCCGGCATGATGCCCTGGCGGACCTCATCGAACATGACATTGACCACATCGAGCACCTCCAGCACGGCATCCATCAGATCGGGGCCGACGCTGCGCTGCCCCTGGCGCAGCACATTGAATACATCCTCAGCACGATGACAGACCTCAACCAGAGGCTCTATGGTCAGAAATCCAGCGCCACCTTTGATGGTATGGAAACCACGAAATACCGCATTGAGCAGATCAAAATCATCCGGCTGTTGCTCCAGATCGACCAATTGCTCACTGAGCAATTCGAGAATTTCACCCGCTTCAACCAGAAAATCCTGAAGGATTTCGTCGTTGACATCGATGCTCATCTATAACTCCCGGTAACACTGCCGAATAATGCCATTCTTATTGACTGATATATCGGTCTGAACTCGAATAACTAAAATCCAAGACTTGAGAGCAGGTCATCCACGTCATCCTGACTGGTCACTTGATCACCTTGATCGAGTCCAGGAATTGCCGGGCCAGCCAATTCTTCCTTCTCCTTCTTGCCAGAGTCGTCTTCAAGCTTGTTGCCGGTGATGCGGACCAACATGACCAACTTCTCTTCCACATCATGTACCAGGGTGATTACCTTGCGGATAATCTGGCCGGTAAGGTCCTGAAAATCCTGTGCCATCAGCACATCGGACAGGTTTTTGTGCAATGCTGCTGCATCCTCCTTTGACTTGAGCAGATACTGAGACAGGTCACGACTCAGATCCACGAAATCCTCTTTATCCAACATGCGGGAACGCAGGCGCTCCCACTGCTCTGACAGCTCTGCGGAGTGCTTTTCGATTCCTTCGATCAACGGCATACTCTTCTCCACTGCCGTGAGGGTACGGTCCGCTGATTGCTCAGTCATGGTAATGACATAGGTCAACCGCTCTTTGGCATCCGGTATTTCCACGGTTGTCATATCATTGATTTTGGCGTCGAGTAAAAAGCCGTTGATTGCATCATGCAGTTCACGGGTCAAACGACCGACTTCGAGGAATAACTGATCGTTACTTGCGGGCTTTGTTAAAGAAGCAATCAGTCTCTCAGACTCCTCTTGATCGCCCGATTCCAGACTGGCTACCAATGCTTTTGCTGTCTCTAACCGCTGCTGGTTATCCTGATTTTGCCCCATATTGATAAACTCCAGGCGATAGAAGCTCAACCCACGCGTTCAAAGATCTTGTTGATCTTCTCTTCCAGGGTCGTAGCGGTGAAGGGTTTGACGACGTAACCGTTAACGCCGGCTTGAGCCGCTTCGATGATCTGCTCACGTTTTGATTCGGCTGTCACCATCAAAACCGGCAGACCGGCTAGTTTTTCGTCTGCCCGCACAGCTTTCAACAGATCGATGCCGGTCATACCCGGCATATTCCAGTCAGAGACCAGAAAATCGAAATTACCACTCTGCAGCATCGGTAGTGCTGTCAGACCGTCATCTGCCTCCTGGGTATTGTTGAAGCCCAGATCACGTAGCAAGTTTTTGATAATACGCCTCATGGTGGAGAAATCGTCCACGATGAGGATCTTCATGTTTTTATCCAATGCTCACTCCCTCCTGCATATCACCGGTAGATTCCAATCTCGGCACACACAGGCCAACCAATAACTACTCTTCGTCACGGACCAGTGAGAGCCAGTCAGTCAAACGTGAACGTAGACGCAGAGTTGCCTGACTGTGTATCTGACAGACTCTGGACTCACTGACACCCAGCACATGGCCGATTTCACGAAGATTCATTTCATCATCGTAATACATCGCGATGACCAATCGCTCCCGCTCCGGCAGACTTGCAATCGCCTCCGCCAATGCCTTCTTGAATGCATCCTTCTGCAAGCCATCGAACGGGCTGTCCATCGGGCCTTCCCTGGTAGCTGGAAAACCGTCACTGACAGCGGTCAGTTCATCCAAACTGAATATCCGGCAGCCGGTCGAATCCTGGAGAATCTGATGATACTCCTCCAGACTCATATCCAGCGCTTTCGCCACTTCAACATCCCGGGCGTCCCGGCCTTCGTTGTTTTCGATCTCACGCATCGCTTCCGCCACCATGCGTGCTTTGCGATGCACGGATCTTGGCGTCCAGTCGCTGCGTCTGATCTCATCCAGCATGGCGCCACGAATACGGATGCCCGCATAGGTTTCAAAGCTGGCGCCCTGCGTGGGATCATAATTCTTGCTCGCCTCAAGCAGGCCCAACATACCGGCCTGGATCAAATCATCAGACTGCACATTGGGTGGCAGCCGGTTCATCAGATGATAGGCAATCCTCTTCACCAGTCCTGCATGCTGATCAACCAGATCATTGTAGCTCTGCTGTTTTTGCACGGCGGTGTATGTCGCTAAACCGTTCACCGTCTTACTCCCCATATTGGCTTGAAAATTGGATCAGGCGTTCGACAAAAAACTGCAGATCCCCACTGACTCCGGTTGGTACAGGCCAGTTATCGGCCTTTTTAGCTAAATTCTTGAACGCCTGCGCTACTCTGGAGCGGGGGAAAGCCTCTACAACCGGTTTTTGGCTCTTTACCGCTTTTTTGAGCTGCTCATCATAAGGAATACTCCCCATGTAGCTGAGCATAACATCAAGGTACTGATCGGTGACCCGACACATCTTGTTGTAGAGATCCCTGCCCTCCTGGACGCTCTTCACCATATTCGCCAGTATACGAAATCGACTGATTCCATGCTCACGATTTAACAACTTAATAATGGCATAGGCATCGGTGATCGAGGCCGGTTCGTCACACACCACCACGATCTGCTCCTGAGCGGCCCTGCTAAAGCTGATCACCAGATCGGAGATGCCGGCTGCGGTATCGATCAGCAGCACATCCACATCGTTGGCCACCTCGCTGAACGCATGGATCAATCCAGCGTTTTCAGCGCGCGACATCTCAGCCATATGCTGCATGCCGGACGCCCCGGGCACGACTTTCATGCCTTTAGGTCCGGTAACAATGATATCTTCAGTGAAGACTCCCCCCGCATCACGTGGGAGAGATTGTGTTTAGCATGTAATCCGAGCACCACATCCAGATTGGCGAGCCCCATGTCCGCATCCAGTAGCATGACCCTTCGCCCGAGTTCTTGCAAGGCCACACCGAGATTGGCGGAGATATTGGTCTTGCCGACCCCTCCTTTACCACCGGTGATGGCGATGACTCTGACGGGTTCTGGATTCACCATTCTGCGCAGTCCGGTGGCCTGGTCTTCGATCTGTTCAGACATTTGCATGTTCACTCGTTCCTCCGAAGGCCATAGCCAGATACTCCTCATCGGGTTGATGCTCTGTCTGTTGCGTCATTTCAACAGCCTGCCGAATTAATCTCTCTGCCCGGGCGACCTGAATATCTTCGGGAACCCGCTGACCATCTGTGGTGAATGCCAAAGGCAGTCGACTCTCCAGTAACGCAGAGACCACGCCACCCAGTGATGCCGCTTCATCCATTTTGGTCAGAATCGCACCAATCGGAGCAATCGCCCCAAATGAGCGTATCGCATGGCTTAGCGCTCTGCGCTGAGTGGTGGCGGAAAGGGTAAGCAGCGCCTTGACTGGATGGTTGCCCTGTCTCAGCAGACCCAGCCGCTCGGTCAGTTTCAGATCCCGCTGCCCCATGCCAGCGGTATCGATCAACACCAGCCGCTTTTCGGAAAACGCGTGCAGTGCGCTGCTCAACTCCTCGGCGGTAGCGGCACTGCGAACCGGCACATCGAGAATCCGACCATAATTCTGTAGTTGTTCCTGAGCACCGATCCGATAGCTGTCGGCTGAGATCAGGGCGAGGTGACGATTACCGTGACGCAGACAGAATTTGGCAGCCAGCTTGGCGATAGTAGTGGTTTTGCCCACACCGGTCGGTCCGACCAGGGCCAATACCCCACCGGCATTCAACAGGTCATTGCTCTCCACCGACAACTCACGGCGCAGGTGACTCAGTGCCTGATGCCAGGCCTGTTCAGGGGATTCGGTATCTTCGGCCCGATAGGCCAGTTCACGGCAATGGGCCGCATCCAGACCCAGGCCCATCAACTGTCGGATCAAATCCTGGGTCTGGGGACGCCGTTGACCAAGATCGCGCCAGGTCAACTCGGAAAGCTCGTTCTCCATCATTCGCCGCAGCGCCTGCATCTCCTGACGCATCTCCCGTAAAACCGGATCCTGACTCCACTCAACCCGAGGTCTCTCCAGGGAAGGTTCCGGATCGTAGTCAGCCTTAGGCTTGACACGATCGGTGGCAGGTTTGATTTTTTCCTCGAACTCCGTGTAGGCAGCGGTTGCGAAGTTTCCGCTTACAGCAGGCTGGGGCTGGGTGGTAGACTCTTCAGTCTCGATCGCGGTTGGCTGGGTGCTGTTGAAGGCGGATTCATCGTAATCCACCGCGGCCACCAGCTCGACGCCCCCTTCCACACCCTTGTTTGAGAGGATCACTGCATCGGCTCCCAAAGCTTCTCGAACCTGACGCAAGGCTTGTCTCATGTCAGAAGCGAAAAAACGTCTTATTTTCATAATCCGTAATCCCCGGCAGTCACCCGATTTTGGGCTTGTGCCTGTTAATCTGCTTAGCTAAAAACATCGCAGCTATTTGTCCCGGGTTAGTTAAAATTGAGCCGGCAGTAACCCGTCAAACTCTCCCCACACACGGCTCCTAATGATCATATGCAACAACCATTCCAATCATGGGAATGGATTTATGGTTCAGAAATACTATCTATTTTACAATAAGTTGAAAGAAGCAGCCTGATTGGCCACCTGGTCAACCAAGGCCCTAACACGCCAGGGTATTGACTCCTTGCGGAGGGCAGTGCCAAGGTTTCGGCAGAGCGGATTCGGTCTAACAGGCAGACTTCAGTTGCAGCCGATGTTCAGCTGAAATGGATCTGGATTAAGCCGGGCTCAGGGCTGGTATCAATCGCAGCGAGATTAATGCATCGAGCAGAGTCGAGTACCTCTCATCCCGGTCAGCGTGAAACCGGCCGAGGAGAGTCTGATGCAGAACCGGAAAAGGCGAGCAATCAGAAAATCGGTACCAGCTTGTGGTCTTGTGTCTGCCAACCGATCAGGGAGATAAATCCATCCCCTACGACCTCCATCTGTGGCAGCACGGTATCATTCTCAACATTGAAGACACGATTCGCAATGGCACACACTTCCATGCGCACCCCCTTCTGTTCAAGAATTTTAGCGGTTTCGGCAATGGATTTGAGGTCGTCGCCGAATTCCATCTCCAGGGTATCGTCTGGTTTGGTGGAAAGATAGCGCACCGTCTCACCGATGAATACCAGCACCATATTCGGTGTAACGCCTTGTTTTACGAGGCCTTCATGGGTACCACGTATGATATCGAGGTAGAACGCCGTCTTACGCGGGTTGGTAAAGTCGATGAGAAACACACTCTTGGTCGCTTTCACGCCATTGAGTGCAGCTGAGTCATCGATTGCTTTCTCTGCCTGAGCGTTAGCGGTGATTAAAAACAGTGAGGCAAACAACATTCCTGCCCAAGCGTGGGCGCGATTTCGAAGAGAGATCAATTCAGCCACCAAGCGGTTAGTTTAGAGGAGGGACAAACATAAAATGAATGTTCATTTCAGTCAAGCCCCTTAACCACTCTTACAACTTACTTTCACCAAGTTGCCCCGAATCGGTGGCGACCATTACGGCTTGCCACCCTTCTGAATGGCTTCAAGATCAATAGGCCGGCTTCTTACGACAGGGCTTGGACGCAACAACACCCGGTTTATCGACCAGCCGGCGCATCTGCCGAAGATAACGCTTCCAGGAAAACCCTCCCATCGCCTGCCCTCTCTTTTTAGCAACGGAATTTGATAGTGATTTATGGGAGAACAAAACCGTGATCCCGATGACCAATGAGGTGAGCGGGATCGAAATCAATCCTGCCAGCAGCGTATATTCGGCATAACGGACAAGTGGATGACTAACCACCACCCCCAACAGGGAGAATATGCAGGAGAGCAGGATGAGTGACACTTGACACAGTGTAATCAGCTTGTGAATTTTACGAATACCTTCCATCTTGATTGTTCCCTGATAAAAATTTTTAAATTCATTTTGCCCAGTTAGCCTAATGCAACAACCACAACACCCACCACATAACGAATCGGACTCGAGCCCAGAGTTGCCGTACAGTTATTTTTGATGATTGGTCGTTGAATGATAATCAGCTCATCATTGGTCAAACCTCTGATCAGACACAGATCCTGAAAATTTGCAGTCACTCCAATCTGGTTTAATCAATCAATGAGCAGTGATTTTCGAACTGAGAATGGAAGCCCAACAGCACTCGACTGAGTGGTCTTTTCAATACGGCTCTTGCTGTGGTTTTTATTTGACGCAGATAAATAAAATCTTTGCAGTAACTCCACTATCTCTGGAGTTTGATTTAAACGTATCACGGTACCCCTCCAGGAATGGCGTTCCTATTATTTTCTGGCGTGAGATTGTCAGATGATCTAATGAATTACAAGATCAGAACCGATGATATTTGTTGCTATTGTTTAAAAAACGCTAATCACAACACTTGGAATTATGTTTAATAGGTGATGCAAGCCATAGGCATTATCACTGATTCATACCTTGTAGTTCATAGCAGATAAACGAAGTAACAATCGATTCACTCAAGTAGATCAGGGGAAGCCTGACAGTCCGTTAAATAAAGATTGTTGATTTAATCTTCACAGGGTGGCTTTCATTCGATCTGCCTTTTGATCCCTGTCTGTTTTACGTTATGACATGACGCTAGGCACTTGCTGTCGCTTCAGCATTACCTATGGTTGAGATCACTTTGATCTGACGGTTATCAGGCACTTCGTTATAAGAGAGAATATGCATACCCGGTGCCGTATGCTTGGCAAATCGGGCCATCCAGGCGCGAATCGGCGCCGCCACCAGTAATACACTCTGCTGACCGTGTGCCTCCATCGAGGCGTGAGTCTCTGCAAGCGCGGTTTGCAGCCGTTCGGCCAGTCCAGGTTCGAAACCGGCCTGCCCCTCTTCAGAAGACTGTAATGTTCGTTGCAATAGCTGCTCCAAGCCTGGATCCAGCACGGCAACTGGAATCTCATCGGTGGTACCGATCAGCTTCTGTACTATGCCCCTCGACAAGGCCACTCGCACAGCCGCAGTCAATGCACCGGGATCCTGGGTTCTGGTGGATTGTTCAGCCAGGGTTTCGGCAATGGTGCGAAAATCACGGATGGGGACATGCTCGGACAACAGGTTCTGCAGAATCTTCGTGACGACGCTCAATGAGAGGGTCTTCGGCACCAGGTCCTCAACCAGTTTCGGGGTAGTACGGGCCAGCATATCGAGTAACTGCTGAGTCTCTTCATGACCGAGCAACTCATTGGCCTGGGACTGCAGAATTTCACTCAAATGGGTTGCCACCACGGTACTTGCATCCACCACGGTATAGCCCAGTGTCTGTGCATGATCTTTCTGTTCCGCATCGATCCATACTGCATCCAGACCGAAGGTGGGATCCTTGGTGGGCGTTCCCGGAAGCTGACCGAATACCTGCCCCGGATTGATCGCCAGTTCACGATCCGGAAAGATCTCCACTTCAGCGACTACCACACCGTTGAGCGAAATCCGGTAGCTGTTTGGCGACAGATCCAGGTTATCCCGGATGTGTACAGAAGGTATCAGGAAACCGAGATCCTGGGAGAGTTTACGACGAACCCCTTTGATACGGTTCATCAGCTGACCACCCTGGTTGCGGTCAACCAGAGGAATCAGACGATAACCCACTTCTAATCCTACCAGATCGACCGGCTGTACATCTTCCCAACTCAGATCCCGTTGCTCAGGTTGCTCAACCGGCTCTTCGATCAGCATCTCCTCTTCCGGTTGCTGCTGTCGCTGCCAGATCAGCCAGGCGGCAGCGCCTGCCGCCGCGGCGAGGGTAAGAAAAGCAAAATTGGGCATACCGGGAATCACACCCATCACCAGCAATACGGTTGCAGCGACCGCCAGCGCCTTGGGGCTGGTGAACAGCTGACTGACGATCTGACCACCCACATCCTGGGTGCTGGCCACCCGGGTAACGATGATCGCCGCAGAGGTGGAGAGCAGCAGTGAGGGGATCTGTGCCACCAGGCCGTCACCGATGGTCAGCAGCACATAGTTCTGTAGTGCGGTGGAGAAGGCCAGATCGTGTTGTGCCATACCAATCGAGAGTCCACCGATGATATTGATAAACAGGATCAGTATACCGGCGATCGCATCACCGCGAACAAACTTACTGGCACCATCCATTGCCCCGTAGAAGTCCGCTTCCTTCGCCACATCCTCACGACGTGCGCGGGCTTCATCCTGATCAATCAGACCCGAGTTGAGATCCGCATCGATGGCCATCTGTTTACCGGGCATCGCATCCAGGGTAAACCGGGCACTGACTTCCGATACCCGGCCGG
>JAHRHW010000370.1 GCA_019100305.1 Candidatus Thiodiazotropha taylori
TCGCGCTCTGCCCCGCTTCGTCGATGCCGGTAAACTCCATCCGGCAGAGCCAGTCTTCACCGTTTTTCTCGTTGTCGAGAATCTTCGCATAGATGTGGCTGCTCTGTTCGCTCATCATTGAGGTGTAGAGGGTGATCCTGATGTCTGACAAGGCCTGTAGTTCAATCGGCAAGCGGGCCTGCAGGCCGTAATAACTCAGGTCGATGGCTTGTCCGGCATAGCTCGTGTCAGACACGGTTTTGTTTTTAAGGGTCTGAAAAGTTAATGGAAAATCGACCTCTATGCGTGGGCTTTTGCGGGATTCAACGCGCGGGACCTCTAAGAATCTTGGGCGGCTGGTGGAGATCAGCTCATATAGCTTGACCGGAGTCTGTTTGCCTTTGACCAGTACCTGGTTCGGCTTTTCACACTCAATGTACTCTTTTGCCAGCTCGCGTGAATGCTCGCTGAGCAGAATCTGGCCTCTGAGGCTATAGGCTTCGATGCGTGAGGCGAGATTAACCTCATCACCGATTACCGTGTACTCGTGATGCAGCTCCGATCCCAGGTTGCCGGCCACCACCTCACCGGTGTTGATGCCGATGCCCATGAACAGCCGATGGTGTCCATGCTGGATGTTTTCAGTGTTGATGCTCTGCATGCTGCGCTGCATCTCCACGGCACAGGCGATGGCGCGCTCCAGATCGTCTTCACGTTGTTCCGAGAGGCCAAAAAGGGCCATGATGGAGTCGCCCATGAACTTGTCGATGGTGCCGCCGAAACGAAAGATGATCTCGCACATGCGGGAGAAGTAGAAATTCAGGATCTCGATGATGATATCGGGTTGGTAGTGTTCCGAGAGTGCGGTGAAACCTCTCAGGTCGGAGAGCAGGATGGTGACCTGTTTGGTTTCTGGTCGAATACCTCCCTCGGGAGTGTCGAGGGATTTGATCAGCGCCTGGTGAAGCCGGCTTTTTTCAGTCGGCGAGAGTTGGGTCTGCAGGGTCTTGCCGACGGTATCGATAATTCTCTCGATCTCTTCGGCTTGTTTCATGAAACAGCTCCTTATTGGATTTCTTCTCTGTCCCGAGTGCTCGGCGGTTGCTCGGGGGAACCTCGTTGGCCTCACCGAAGAGTGGTGCTGGCGTGCCGGAATCGGTTGTCAGGCCCTGGTTTCAGTATAGCCAGACAGGCGTAATCTGAAACCCGATGAATAACGGGTGATAGAACCCCGGCCAGGGTTCGTCAAGCGCCGCAAAGGTCGCATTTACTCATCAAATGCCGGGCGCTCTCCGGAAACGGTTTTCAGATTGAAGGCGTCGCTGCCGCGCCAGCCGCCAACCATCAGCTCGGTACCGGGTGGCAGGCCAGCAATATGCTGCATCAGGGCCTGGGAATTATTGAGTTGGATCTGATTGATGCTGGTGATTACATCGCCGGGCCGCAAGCCGGCTCTGCTTGCCGGGCCGTCTTCCAGTACACCGGTCACCAGAACGCCGTCTTCGATGTGCAGACCAAAAGCTTCAGCCAGTTTCTTCGTCACATCCTGGCCCTGGATGCCAATCCAGCCCCGCACCACATGTCCAGTGCTGATCAGCTGTTGCATGATGCCCTGGGCCAGATCGAATGGTATGGCAAAACCGATCCCGTGGGAGCCGCCGGTCTGGGAGAAGATGGCGGTGTTGATGCCAATCAGTTCACCATGGCCATTCACCAGGGCACCTCCAGAGTTGCCCGGATTGATCGCCGCATCGGTTTGTATGAAGTTCTCAAACGTGCTGATACCCAGTCGTGATCTGCCGGTGGCGCTGATAATGCCCATGGTCACGGTCTGTCCCACACCGAACGGATTGCCGATCGCGAGTACTACATCCCCCACCTGCTGAGCGCTGGAGTGGCCAACCGGTATCGGTTGCAGAGATTCTTCGCTGTTGATCTTCAGTACCGCCACATCGGATTCCGCGTCGCTACCCACCACGCTGACACTGACGCTCTGGCCGTTGGCCAGTACCACTTTGATCTCGTCGGCACCATCGATCACGTGGTGGTTGGTCAGCATGTAGCCGTCTTCCGTGATGATCACTCCGGAGCCGAGGCTGGTATCCAGGCGTTGACGGGTCTTTTCCGGCAGGATGCTGCCGAACAGGTGCTGCAGAACCGGATCCTTGAAGCGCATCGCCTGGGATTCGGTGGTGATTTTCGTGGAGAAGATATTCACCACCGATGGGGCGGCCCGATCGACCGCATCCGCGTAGGATACCGGCCCGGACTCTCTGGGCAGGTTGATCTCCGGCTGGTTGGCCGTCGTCACGGCGGCTGGGCTTGCCGTTTGCGGTGCTAAACTGCGTTCAGGCATCAAAAACAGAACAACGATGGCCCCGGCCAGGCCGGCGGTCAAAGCCGTGAGTAGTAGTGATAGCAGTCTTTGCATACGCATCGGATGATCTAGTGTGGTAAAAACGTTACTTCTGGCAGCTCTAACAAATTTTAGGTTGAGTTGATGGCCGAGAAAAAGTCTGAAATTCGCTGGATCGTGCTCGATACCTTACTGGGCAGAGCACGCCAGGCCCCGGTAGAGCCCTATTGCAGGCAAACATAACATGATTGAACTGATAACGCTTGAAAACTACTGTAACCAACTGTTGGATGCGGATAGCTTCGACGACTACTGCCCGAACGGCATTCAGGTCGAGGCTGGTGCCACGGTAGGTAAGTTGATGGTGGGAGTGACCGCCAGTCAGGCGCTGATCGATGCGGCTGCAGACTGGGGGGCGGATGCCTTGCTGGTCCATCACGGCTACTTCTGGAAGGGTGAGTCGCAGCCGTTGCGCGGCATCAAGGGGCAGCGGATTGCCAGCCTCTATCGTCAGGGCATCAGCCTGCTCGCCTACCATCTGCCACTGGATGCTCATGATGAGTTTGGCAACAACCGCCAGCTGGGCAATCTGCTGGGTCTGCCTCAGGCGCAAGCTTCAACGGCTGGCCAGGGCCTGGTATGGACGGCCGAGTTCGTGCAGCCCCAGTCAGCGCAATATCTGAATACTAAGCTGGCTCAGGTTTTGGGCAGAGAGCCACTGCATATCAGTGCCGGGCGGCCACAGATCAAGCGGCTTGGCTGGTGCACCGGTGCGGCCCAGGGTTACATCGATCAGGCTGCCGCTCTGGGGCTCGATGCCTATATATCCGGTGAGGTGTCAGAACCCACGGTGCACCTGGCCAGAGAACTCGATATTCACTATTTTGCGGCAGGTCACCACGCAACAGAGCGTTATGGGGTTGAGGCCCTGGGGCGCCATTTGGCTGAGCATCATCAGCTCGAATGGCGCTTTTGTGATATTGAAAACCCTGTTTAAATAGAGTGGCATTACACGGTTTTTTTTATCTCCGCCATGTGAATGCGCCTTGACCAACATGGTCACATTGTGGAGAATGCGCGGTTAATTTTCATTGTTTTATGTAAGTATATTCTAATGTCCTGAAAATGTGGGCTGGGAAGGGGCCGTTTCGGCTTCTAAGGCTCATGACAGTATCCGGGGAGTCCATAAAGTTATGAGCGCAGATGGCGTTGATTTAAAGAAGCGGCGTACCCTTACGCTTGCTACCAGTGCGGTCGGAGCGGTTGGTGCCGGTTTCGTGATCTATCCATTTCTGGCGGCCTGGGCCCCCAGTGAGAAGGCCAAGGCGGCAGGTGCGCCGGTTGAGGCCGATATCGGCAAGCTCGAAGAGGGTCAGCTGATGCGGGTAAAATGGCGCGGAAAGCCGGTTTGGATCGTTCATCGTACCAATAAGAACCTTGCTGATCTGCCATCGCTGGATGGCGTTCTGGCCGATCCCAACTCCGACGATACCGGACAGCAGCCAGACTACTGCAAAAACCCGACCCGGGCTGTCAACGACAAGTATCTTGTCGCAGTGGGTATCTGTACTCATCTGGGTTGTTCTCCCACCTACCGTCCCGAAGTGGCTCCCGAGGATCTCGGCGCTGATTGGGTAGGGGGCTTCTTCTGTCCTTGCCACGGTTCGCGATTCGACCTGGCTGGTCGTGTCTACGCCGGTGTGCCTGCACCGAAAAACCTGGAAATTCCCCCTTACCAGTATCTCTCTGATACGAAGATTCTGGTCGGTGCCGACGGAGGTTCATCCTCATGAGTATGATGAAAAATTTTATGACTTGGATAGACGACCGCTATCCGGCGACCAAGGTCTGGAACGAGCACCTGGCGCAATATTACGCCCCTAAGAACTTCAACTTCTGGTACTTCATGGGCTCACTCGCTCTGCTGGTGCTGGTTATTCAGATTCTCACCGGCGTCTGGCTGGCGATGAACTACAAGCCTGATGCGGAGCTGGCATTCGGTTCTGTG
>JAHRHW010000371.1 GCA_019100305.1 Candidatus Thiodiazotropha taylori
TTTCCAGAGCCAAAGATAGGCTTCGCCAAGCAGCCCCCTTCTTACGAATCCTGCCTGATAGTTGATCAGCCAGTCGCCAATCCGCCAGTTGTTATTGTCGATATATCCCTGCATGCCGAGATAGAAAGTGATCAGGCAGAGCAAAGAGATATAGATAAAAAGGTAGAGATCGGTTAATCGGAAGGGCTTGATACGATTTTCCACTTTGAAAATCCAGTTCAGAATCGGTGAGCCCAGTGTCAACAGAATCGCCAGGGTCAATGCCAATCTGATGAACGTATCGTAAAGCGCGTAATACTCCTCGAATGTAACGTGTGACTGTCCTTGAATCAGCCGATTGAATACAGACGCATTCCCGTCATAGATCGCCTTGATTATTTCATGACCAAACAACCACGCCAGGATCAGGCCGAACCACATGACCAGCAGCAATAAATAGTGATTTCTACTCAAATTGAACATCAAACTGCTCTACCCCAAGCACTAAAATACTGATTTAACAGATCCTGTTGTGTTGTTACATATAAACCGACTTCCGGTTATTAATCCACTGTTACCTGAATTCAATCTATTGGCTCGGAAAAATACCCAGCTGGAGTCGCTGAATAATCTGCTATAGGTGCTCATACCGGTGTCCATGCAGATGATAATCCAGAGACACGATCTTCAGCGGGATGAAAATCAATTCTGATTCGGAGGTTGCTGCAGATCATATCCATTAATAATATTGGCTTAACGCCTGATGGCGTTCCGGATTGTACTCTGTTACCCAATAATCAGAGAACTGATTGTGTCATTTCAAGCGAAATCTGTATGAATAGCCTCACTATCTGCCTCTAGCCACTGTCTGGAAAACTGTATTGTTGATCCCTACCAACTCTCTACTGACGCTTTGCGACCATGAAACCTGAGTCAATCCAATGCTATTGATCGCTGGACATTATAAACATCGACATCTGGCCCAGATGTTAAATATTTACACTAAAGATTTTGCACTGATTCAGCTCGATGGGCTCTCAGTAACCTCGTCTCCCATTAAATGAAATAGGGCCTCCCCAAAGGATTGTGATGAAACTCGTCTGGCATGCTAAATAATAAAAAGCTAATATAAGGAAATACTTACCTTTACACATTTGATCAGGGCGTTCCACCATGCAGGACCCTACAAAACAGTCAGACAGCGACCTTGGCCGTGTCGAAATCAAAGAGACGACCTGTTACATGTGCGCTTGCCGTTGCGGCATCCGGGTTACCCTGCGTGATGGAGAAGTGCGGCATATTGAGGGGAATCCCAATCACCCTTTGAATAAAGGGGTCATCTGCGCCAAGGGCTCCTCCGGTATCATGAAGCAGTACTCCCCGGCCAGACTGTCCAAACCTCTGCTGCGAAAACCGGGAGCGGAGCGTGGTGATTCCGATTTTGAGGAGATCTCCTGGGAAAAGGCCTTCGATCTGATCGAAGAGCGCCTGGGAAAGATACGCGCAGACGATCCCAAGCGGTTTGCCCTGTTCACCGGACGGGATCAGATGCAGGCCCTGACGGGTCTGTTCGCCAAACAGTTCGGTACCCCCAACTATGCGGCCCACGGCGGCTTCTGCTCAGTGAACATGGCGGCCGGGCTGATCTATACCATCGGTGGCTCTTTCTGGGAGTTTGGTGGGCCGGATCTGGAGCGTTCAAAACTGTTCATCATGATTGGGACGGCGGAGGATCACCACTCCAATCCGATGAAGATCGCCCTGGCGGACTTCAAGCGACGTGGTGGACGATTCATCTCCATCAATCCGATCCGCACCGGTTATTCAGCGATCGCCGATGAGTGGGTGCCAATCAAGCCGGGTACTGATGGCGCTCTGCTGTTGGCCATTATCCGTGAATTGATCCAGCAAGGGCTCTATGATCGTGAGTTTTTGATCAAATACACCAACTCTGCCGAGTTGGTGGTGGATGATCCTGAGCGCGATGATCATGGCCTGTTTCGCCGTTTCGAAACCCATGTGGAAGAGGGCTGTTTCGATCCGGAGAATAAACTCTGGTGGGACCGGGAGCTGGATCGGGAGATCTCCACCCATACCCCTGGCACCGACCCGCGTCTGCTCGGCAGT
Source organism: Candidatus Thiodiazotropha taylori (assembly GCA_019100305.1). Classification (GTDB taxonomy): domain Bacteria; phylum Pseudomonadota; class Gammaproteobacteria; order Chromatiales; family Chromatiaceae; genus Thiodiazotropha. The sequence goes on from JAHRHW010000371.1 coordinate 2,107, forward strand.
TTCACTCTGGAGGATGGTACGAAGGTAAAACCGGCCTTTCAGTTGCTGAAAGAGCGTGTCGAAGAGTACACCGTTGAATGGGCAGAGGATATTACCGGAATTCCGGCAGAGACCATCAAGCGGCTGGCGCATGAAATGGGTGTGGTTGCCCGGGACCAGAAGATCGAGCTGCCGATCCAATGGACCGACAGTTGGGGCAATGATCATGAGAGCGTGACCGGTAATCCGGTCTCGTTTCATGCCATGCGTGGATTGGCGGCGCACTCCAACGGTTTTCAGGCGATTCGCTCCCTGGGCATTCTGATGACCATTCTCGGGACCGTCGACCGGCCGGGTGGTTTTCGCCATAAAGCGCCTTTCCCCAGGCCCATACCCCCGTGCCCCAAGCCACCCAACTCTCCAGATGGCGTCCAGCCCAATACCCCGCTGGACGGTATGCCTCTGGGCTGGCCCTCGAAACCGGACGACCTGTTCGTCGATGAGCAGGGGGAGGCGGTGCGGATCGATAAGGCGTTCTCCTGGGAATACCCCCTGTCGGTGCATGGTCTGATGCACAATGTGATCACCAATGCCTGGCGAGGTGATCCCTATCCCATCGATACCCTGCTGCTGTTCATGGCGAACATGGCCTGGAACTCCTCCATGAACACGGAAAATGTTCGGGATATGCTGAAGGACAAGGATGAGAACGGAGAGTATAAGATCCCGTTCATCATCGTGGCCGACGCGTTTCAGTCGGAGACCGTGGCCTTTGCCGATCTGGTGCTGCCTGACACCACCTATCTGGAGCGTCATGATGCGATGTCGATGCTCGACCGGCCGATATCAGAATTCGACGGACCGGTGGACTCGGTACGTATCCCGGTGATGCCCCCTAAAGGGGAGTGTAAGCCTTTCCAGGAGGTGTTGATCGAGTTAGGCAGCCGACTCGGTCTGCCGGCATTCGTCAAACAGGATGGCAGTCGCAAGTTTCGGGACTATCCAGACTTTATCACCAACTATGAGAGTTCCCCCGGATCCGGGATCGGATTTCTCGCCGGTTGGCGGGGTAAGGGTGGTGAGAAGTTTCTCAAAGGCGAGCCTAATCCACGTCAGTGGGAGATGTACCAGAAGAACGGTTGCGTCTATCACCATGAACTGCCGAAATCCTACCAGTACATGCGGAACTGGAACCAGGGCTATCTGGAGTGGGCCAGGGCACATGGCATGACCCGCTATGTGGAGCCGATCACTCTGCATCTCTATTCCGAAGTGCTGCAGCGATTCCGGCTTGCGGCGCAGGGTAAGTCATCAGGTAAGCAACCACCGGAGCGGTTGCGTAAAAGAGTCATCAGCCATTTCGATCCTCTGCCTTTCTATACCGCGCCACTGGAGCACAAACTGATCGACTCGAGACAGTTTCAGATCAGTGCCTTGACTCAGCGCCCGATGGCCATGTACCACTCCTGGGATTCGCAAAACGCCTGGTTGCGCCAGATTCATACCCACAACTACCTGTTCGTCAATCCCAAGCTCGCGGAAGCCAATGGCTTTGGCGATGGCGACTGGATCTGGGTCGAATCACCCACCAACAAAGTGCGCTGTATGGCACGCCTCTCGGAAGCGGTGGAGCCCACTACGGTATGGACCTGGAATGCTATCGGCAAGGCGGCCGGTGCCTGGGGTTTGAGCAGTAAGGCGAATGAGTCGCAAAAAGGTTTTCTGCTCAACCATCTGATCTCCGAGGAGTTGCCGCCCTGTGAAGCCGGGGAGTTTATGTCGAACTCCGATCCTGTTACCGGCCAGGCCGCCTGGTTCGATGTGCGGGTGAAGATCTACCCGGCCGGTGAGGATGAGCCTAAGGTCACCTCGCCACAATTCAAGGTGCAGAAAAAAGTGCCGGGCCAGGATCCTCAGCGGGGACGATGGCAGGCCTACTTCGCCGGTATGTTCCGGCGCAAGCACAAACTTGACTGAATGATTTAACGAGTGGTTTTAACATGACTCAACTTGCACTTGTCATTGATCTAAACGTCTGTGTCGGCTGTCACGCCTGTGTGACCAGTTGCAAAGAGTGGAACACCTCCGGTTGGGCCGGCCCAATGACCGACCAGCGTCCCTATGGGGAGGACCCAACCGGCACCTTCTTCAATCGGGTGCAGACCTATGAGGCGGGTGTCTTTCCACATACCGAGACCTATCACTTTCCAAAGTCCTGTCTGCATTGTGAGGATCCGCCCTGCGTACCGGTCTGCCC
>JAHRHW010000372.1 GCA_019100305.1 Candidatus Thiodiazotropha taylori
CCTATGACAATCAGGCGTTGCCGTTGGTGGAGGTCTTCAGGCAAGGGGATCTGGTCGACTTTTCACTGGGTCTGTTGCGCTTCGGTATTGCCAAGTCAACGGTACAGGAGGTCAGAGCGGCTTTTCCCAATGCCGGTTTTCACGCTGCATTGGCCAGGCGGGCCGGAAGATGGTTCTTAAGACACCCTTTGAATCCTCTGCCCATGATGAAGTGGTGACATCACGCTCGAATATCAGATGGTTTTTTGGTGGGGCATGGCCCCACCCTACACTCTGAACTCAACCCTAGGGTGGGGCCATGCCCCACCAAATACTGGTTCAGTCAGCACCCTCGGGGCTGAATCAGTTTTTCCGCCAAGCAGGGCGTATTGGATTCGTGATGACAGCCCCTAATAGGGGTCAGGTATCACCTTGCGTTTCTTGAAGCGTCGGTGGATCCACAGATACTGCTCCGGGGCATAGCCTACCGCCTGCTCGATCAAGCCATTGATACGGGTTGCGTCTGCCGGCAGATCCTCTGTGGGAAACGCCTCCAGGGGTGGATGAATGATCAGCTTGTAGCCGCTCTCGTCCGCCTTGCGATAGCCTGAGAAGAGGATGGTGTCGGCCTTGCTGATCTTGGCCAGTCGAGAGGTGGCGGTGTTGGTGCCGGCCGGTTCACCGAAAAAGGGGGCCAGCGTGCTGTTGGGGCCTTTGAAGCTCTGGTCCGGTGCATACCAGACCGGTAGGTTCTTTTTCAGGGTACGCACCACCTGTCGGATCTCATTTCGCGGGATGGCCGCCTCGAAGCGCTGTTGCCGGTTACGGGTGAAGGCCCATTCGATGACCGGATTTTCATGCGGGCGATACATCACGGCGATGGGCTGAAACAGGCTCAACAGCCGCCCGGTGATCTCCAGATCGGTAAAGTGGGCGGAGAGCAGGATCACCCCTTTGCCCTGTTCCAGGCTGCGTTGCAGATGTTCCAGCCCTTCGATCTCCACCAGTGGTTGCAACTTGCTGTCTTTCGCCCACCAGGCGAAACCGATCATCAGCATGCCGATGCCGAGGGAGTCGAAGTGCTGTTTCAGCAACGTCTCGACCTGCTGCTCTGATTTATCGGGAAAACAGATCTGCAGATTGACCCTGGCGATGTGCCGGCGTTTGGGTGATAGGCGGTATATCAATCCACCGATGCCCCGTCCCAGGGGCAAGGCCATGCGATAGGGCAGCCACTGACTGATCAGCCACAGCAGGCCGAGTCCCACCCAGGCGGGCCAGTTTAATGGGGAATAGAGGGAGTGTTTACGCCTTTTTGCCATGCTTAGAACTTGTTACTACCTGTCGCCACCCCTAAACTACAGGGTTTGTTCCAATCTATGTTAACTATTTGATGCAATTTCAACTTCCTGACTTCAGTAAGGCGCGTGTTCTGGTGGTGGGCGATCTGATGCTCGATCGCTACTGGCAGGGTGCGGCCGCCAAAATTTCACCCGAGGCCCCGGTACCGGTGGTGCATGTGCATGATACCGAAGAACGGCCCGGGGGTGGGGCCAATGTGGCGTTGAATATGACCAGCCTCGGGGCTGGGGTGGCGCTGTGTGGGCTGATCGGCCGGGATGAAGCTGGTGAGCGACTGGCTGAGCGGCTGACCGAGTCGGGCGTCGAGTGTCTGCTGCAGCTAAGTGATTCAGTACCCACGATCACCAAGCTGCGGGTAATCAGCCAGCATCAACAGCTGTTACGGCTCGATTTCGAACAGCCCATGTGGCAGGTCGATCTGGCGGAAATGGGGACCCACTATCAACAACAGCTGGGCAACAGCGATCTGGTGATTCTCTCCGACTACGCCAAGGGAACGCTGCAGCAACCTCAAGCGCTGATCAGTGCAGCCAGAGCCGCCGGGGTGCCGCTGCTGGTGGATCCGAAAGGGAGCGATTTTGAGAAGTATCGGAATGCCAGCCTGCTGACGCCAAACCTGAAAGAGTTCGAGGCGGTTGTGGGTCGCTGTGAAACCGATCAGGCGCTGAATGAGCGGGGTATGGTGCTGCGTGAATCGTTGAACCTGGATGCCCTGCTGGTGACCCTGAGTGAACGGGGCATGTTGCTGATTCAGAAAGATGCCCCGCCGCTGCATCTGCCGACCCGGGCCCGCGAAGTCTACGATGTAACCGGCGCCGGTGACACGGTGATCGGTGTCCTTGGGGCAGGGATGGCGGCCGGCATGGCGGTCCATGAGGCGGCCGGTCTGGCGAATGTGGCGGCCGGTCTGATGGTGGGCAAGCTGGGTGCCGGTAGTGTCACCCTGGGCGAGCTGAAGGGGGCGCTGAGCCGCCAGGGGGATTTCGATTTCCATACCATCCAGACCCGGGAGAGTCTCTGTGAAGCGAGCGAAACGGCGCGCCAGCTGGGGGAGCGGATTGTCATGACCAACGGCTGTTTCGACATCCTCCATGAAGGACATGTGCGCTATCTGCAGCAGGCCAAGCAGTTGGGCGACCGGTTGGTGGTGGCGGTCAACGACGATGACTCGGTGCGCCGCCTGAAAGGTGAGGATCGACCGATCAATCCACTCGAGCAGCGGATGGCGGTGCTGGCCGGTCTCGCCTCGGTGGACTGGGTGGTGCCGTTCAGTGAGGATACCCCGGAGTTCCTGATCTGCGCGGTCAAACCCGATCTGCTGGTGAAGGGCGGTGACTACAAACCGGAACAGATTGCCGGCTACGACTGTGTGGTCAACAACGGCGGGGAGGTACGGGTGCTCGATTTTCTGCCTGGCCGCTCCACCAGTCGAATCGTCGAGGCGATGCGCGATGGCCAGTGAGACACCAGATGGTTCCGGGATGTCGGGCAAGGAGCTCTATTTCCGGCTGCTGCAGCGGGTAAAGCCCTACTGGAAGCAGTTTAGCGGAGCGCTTTCGGCGATGGTGATCCTGGCGATGACCGAACCGTTGATCCCGATTCTGATGAAGCCGATGCTCGACGGCAGCTTCGTGGAGAAGGATCCGGACTATATCTTCTGGTCGCCGATTCTGCTGATTCTGCTGTTCACCGTGCGCGGGGTGATGAACTTCGTCACCAGTGTGGCGTTCGAGTGGGTTGCCGGTAAGGTGGTACTCGATCTGCGCCGCATGATGATCGAGCGGATTCTTACCATGGGAACCCCCTATTTCGACAGCAATGCCACCGGTACCCTGATCTCCAAGGTGACCTATAACGTCAACCAGGTGACCATGGCGGCCACCAAGGTGCTGACCACCATCGTCAAGGACACCATCGTGGTGATCGGCCTGATGGCCTACATGCTCTATCTGAACTGGATGCTGACCATGGTGATCTTTCTGGCGCTGCCGGTGATCGTGATTACCGTGCGTCTGCTGGCGGTTCGGTTGCGCCGGGTCAACCGCTCTCTGCAGAGCACCATGGGGGTGATGACCCAGGTGCTGGAGGAGTCGGTGCGGGGTCATAAGGTGATCAAGATCTTCGAAGGCCGGCCCTATGAGCAGAAGCGCTTTCTGGAGCGGGCCAACTGGGTGCGCCGCTACAACATGAAGAGCAAGGTGGCGGGTTCCGCCCATATGCCTCTGGTGGAGATCGTCGGTGCGACGATGATTGCAGCGCTGATCTACGTGAGTACCCATGACACGGTATTGGGGGAGTTGACCATCGGTGGTTTCGTCTCGCTGATGGCAGCCATCGGCCTGCTTTTCTCACCCTTGAAGCGCCTCACCGGGATCAATCAGCCGCTGCAAAAGGGGCTGGCGGCGGCCGAGACGGTGTTCGGCCTGATCGATGAGCCCGCTGAGGCCGACGAGGGCAAGTCGGAGCTGCAACGGGTGGCCGGTCGGGTGACCTTCGAGTCCGTCTCCTTCCGCTATCCGAATATGGATAAGGATGCTCTCAAACCGATCAGTTTCGAGATTACCCCGGGCAGCACGGTGGCTCTGGTGGGCCACTCAGGCGGTGGCAAGACCACCATCGCCAATCTGATTCCCCGATTTTACAACCCAACCGGCGGGCGTATTCTGATTGATGAGGTCGACACCCAGGATCTCAGTCTGCTGAGTCTGCGTCGGCAGCTCTCCTATGTGGGGCAGGAGTCGGTGCTGTTCGACGATACGGTAGCGGCCAACATCGCCTATGGCGCTCAGGGTGAACCGAGCATGGAACAGATCAGGGAGGCGGCCAAAAGCGCCCACGCCCTGGAGTTCATCGAGCGTCTGCCTGAGGGATTCGAGACCCGTATCGGCGAGGACGGGGTGCGCCTCTCCGGCGGACAGCGTCAACGGCTAGCGATCGCCAGGGCGCTGATCAAGGATGCGCCGATTCTGTTGCTGGATGAGGCCACCTCGGCGCTG
>JAHRHW010000373.1 GCA_019100305.1 Candidatus Thiodiazotropha taylori
TTTGCCGCGGGTATGTCCGGCGGTATTGCTTATGTGCTGGATGAGGTCGGCGATTTTGGCGATCGCTGCAACATGGCTCAGGTCGAGCTGGAACCGATTGAGGAAGAGGATCAGGCGCTGGAAGCGCTGGATCACCAGGGTGGTGATCTGGAGAGCCACGGCATGGTCGACCTCAGCCACGATATGACCCGCTTCGATGCACTGCGTCTGAAGCAGCTGATCGAACGTCATCACCACTACACCAACTCGGATGTGGCGAAGAACATTCTGGATAACTGGGAGGCCATGTTACCGAAGTTCGTCAAGGTCATGCCGGTCGAGTATCGGCGTGCGCTGAAAGAGATGCAGGCAAAAAAGCGTGGTAGTTCAGCTGCCAGCCATGGGAGTCACTAAGCATGGGTAAGCCAACTGGATTCAAAGAGATCGATCGTCAGGACCGGACCTATGCACCGGTGTCGGACCGGATCACCCACTACCAAGAGTTCGTCATCCCGCTGACCGACGAGAATGTCAGCCAGCAGGGTGCGCGCTGTATGGATTGCGGCATACCCTTCTGTCATCAGGGCTGCCCGGTGAACAATATCATTCCCGACTGGAACGATCTGGTCTACAAGGGCGACTGGCAGGCGGCCATCGATGTGCTGCATACCACCAACAACTTTCCCGAGTTCACCGGTCGTATCTGTCCGGCGCCTTGTGAAGCCGCCTGTACCCTGAACCTGGAAGATACTCCGGTCACCATCAAGACCATTGAATACAGCATCATCGAAAAGGCCTGGAGCGAAGGCTGGGTAAAACCGCAGATTGCCGATCATAAAAGTGGCAAACGGGTTGCCGTGGTCGGCTCCGGACCGGCTGGCATGGCCGCCGCCCAACAGCTCGCCAGGGCAGGGCATAGTGTGGTGCTGTTCGAAAAGCAGAACCGCATTGGTGGTCTGTTGCGTTACGGCATTCCCGATTTCAAGCTGGATAAAAAGATCATCGACCGTCGCATGGCGCAGATGCGCACCGAAGGTGTCGAGTTCAAGACCAGCACCCACATCGGTGTGGATCTGCCCGGACGCCAGCTGCTGGACGATTTCGATGCGGTGGTACTCTCCGGTGGTTCAGAAAAGCCTCGCGATCTGCCGATCCCCGGCCGTGAGCTGAAAGGCGTCCACTTCGCCATGGATTTTCTGCGCAGCAACAGCCACAGAGTGCAGGGCGACCATGTGGAGGATTTCATCTCCGCCGAAGGTAAACACGTGGTGGTGATCGGTGGCGGTGATACCGGTTCCGACTGCATCGGCACCTCGAACCGTCATGGCGCTGCCTCAGTCACCCAGCTTGAAATTCTGCCGCAACCTCCGGAAAAAGAGGAGAAGGGCACCACCTGGCCCGATTGGCCCAACAAGATGCGCACCTCCAGCTCCCAGGAAGAGGGTTGTGAGCGGATGTGGCAGATCGCCACCAAGCGATTCATCGATGACGGGCAGGGCAACCTGGCCGGTGTCGAGTGCATCAAGGTTGAGTGGGAGAAGGACTCCGCCGGCAACTGGAAGATGAGCGAAGTGGACGGTTCAGAGTTCGAACTGAAAGCGGATCTGGTCACCCTCGCCATGGGCTTTGTCCACCCGGTGCATGAAGGCCTTCTGGAAGAGCTGGGCGTGGAACTGGATAACCGGGGCAATGTAAAAGCGGCCACCGAAGGTGGCACCGCCTACAAGTCCTCCATCGACGGCGTATTCACCGCCGGCGACATGCGTCGCGGTCAGTCCCTGGTGGTCTGGGCCATCCGGGAGGGTCGTCAGTGTGCCCGTGCGGTTGATGAGTTCCTGATGGGAACCACCGATCTGCCATTGTGGTAAAAACTTCATCGGCCCGGGTATTCCTCCCGGGCCGTTTTCCGCTGATTGAGTTTCCCCTTCGTTGTCGATGCAGCTGATATTCAGATCAGCAGCTACCTTTTTTCAGATACCCTGATAGTCCTTACTTCAATAATACGCATTAGCACATTGTGTAAGCATCATGAGTAAAAGGAACCTGCATGCTGATACGTGAAGCAACTGAAGCGGATTTTGAAGCCATCTGGCCTATCTTCAAAGAGATAGCTTCCGTTGGTGATACCTACGCCTACCCGAGTGACACAAGCAAAAGCGAAGGGAAAAGGTTATGGATGGATCTGCAAAGAAAAACCTTTGTCGTAGTGGACAACGAAATTGTCGTTGGCACCTATTACATCAAATCCAATCAAGCCGGCCCGGGCAGTCATGTCTGTAATTGCGGTTATATGGTGCCATCCTCATCCAGAGGCAAAGGCCTGGTCACAGCCATGTGCGATCATTCACAAAAAATAGCCCGCGAAATGGGCTACAAAGCCATGCAGTTTAATTTTGTAGCCTCAACCAACGAAGGCGCCGTGCGTCTGTGGCAGAAGCTCGGTTTTGACATTGTAGGACGCCTGCCGGAAGCGTTTAAACATCCAGTCAAAGGCTATGTTGATGCTCTGGTTATGTACAAATGGTTGCTATCCGAGAAGTAACTTAGGCGCCCGCTGAGGTGACAGAATGGACTCTTCGGGTCCTCAAGCGATGCCAGTGGAATATTTAGTCTCACATTAGTTCTGAGGTGATGTTTTCCGTGAGAACTTGCCTTTCATGACTAATTGTTCTAGAAATGAAGCAACGTTTGATTCAGAGAACCCACAGGGATGCTTCTCTTTATGGAAATAGAGAAATCGATTGGACCAACCGAAATAGTCACGCTCGCGGTTCACCAACTTGCCGGGAAAACAGAACAAATCAAAAGGTTCTCGGCTCAAGCCAGGGAATCTATTTCCCGGGTTACTGTTCGCAACATCCTCAGAGTTATCCGATATTCTAATAGTTCGCAGGCTTGCGAGAATAGGCGACTACAATACAAAGGTCACGTTGGACTAAATCGCACTGCCAGTTCGGTTGCTACCAATCGTTTAATGTTGATTGCGATTAAAAATTCTACCTGCATCGACCTGGCATTGAAGCAGCCAGTCGGAGAGTCTGGTATCTCCAGCAAATTATTTGAATGACCTCCTGTGGGACAAAACTATATGAACACCCAATCGGGAGTAGGAAAGTCTTTTTATAGACTGTTCAATAAGTTGGTAGTAGTTACGCCTGGAATTGTCAGGAAGAAGGTAAAGAAGCGGTGCGTCATAACGCAATACATGTGCCGGCGTCATAATACATTTTATGAGCCGTCCACATAATCCACTGTTAGCTTTCCCATAGGACAATATTGAAGAACAGATCAACATGAAAAATATCGAATCTGCAAAAGTTATATTCCTGGACGGCAACCAAGAACAGGAATTGTGTACAAGGCCTAATAGCAATTGCCACTTTTTTGATGAGTTTCAAGCGGGACAAGACACAGTACAACTACGCCTCGATTGGGGTGACTTAGATGCAAATGGTTTTCCTACACTAGATGCTGACTTCTTTAGATCAGATAAAAGAAAAAAACGTAAACTAAAAGGAAAAAGGCGTGAATCACATCATACTAATGCCATTGCGAATGAAGGCCGTACATATGAATGGGAATTTGAAGAATATAAGCTGAAATTTGTTGTAGTATTAGTTTTTAGTATTTCTATAACTGACACTGTTACCGTCTCTGACTCATGTATTTCAGAAGTGATCCGAGCAAGTAAGAGCTAAATGACTAATGATGAAAGCTAACAAGAAAATCATGTCGCTCACTATCGCTCGCTCGGACGCTGTCGCTAAGGCGCCAGCGCCGCATATTTAGTCGTTATGTGAACGGAATACTGCATGATGAAGAGTGAGGTACAAGAAAAATTTGATCGCTATCCAGAGCACATTATTCCGCTAATGTTTCAGTTGAGGGATCTTATGTTCAGTGTGGCGGAAAGTCAGAATTTGGGGGAAGTCGAGGAAACTCTGAAATGGGGAGAGCCAAGTTACCTGGTCAAGAATGGCAGTGCTGTTCGAATGGATTGGAAGCCCAAAAGTCCAGGTCAATGTTATCTGTTCTTTCATTGCCAAACCAAGCTTGTCGGTACTTTCCGTGCGTTATATTCGAGTTCCCTAGTATTCCAAGGCAATCGCGCTATCGTACTCAACGTGAATAGGAAATTGCCAGAAAGAGTTATTCGGCATTGCATAGAGCTGGCTTTTAGGTATAAAACCGTTAAGCATTTACCTTTGTTAGGCGCCTGAATGAAAGATTCACATAACAGATACATCAAATTCGCTCTCTTCGGTCGCCCGACGTTCATGGCGTCGCGCCGTTTATGTGGCCGTTGAGGCTGTAGAAAAACCCCAATTTTAATATCAGGAATGGTAGAATAGAGAT
>JAHRHW010000374.1 GCA_019100305.1 Candidatus Thiodiazotropha taylori
CGCCAACCCCGTGGACAGGAAAGACATCGAGAGAATCATCAATTTTAAGCACCTGTTTCAGATAGTTGGTGGCTGAGAAACAGATGATCCCGGCCAGCAGACCGATCACCAGGGCACCTGCCGGTCCGACGAAGCCTGAGGCTGGGGTGATCGTGCCCAAGCCGGCAACCATACCGGTAACCGCACCCAACGCACTGGGCTTGCCGAACTTGATCCACTCCCGAACCAGCCAGGTCATTGCACCCGTGGCCGCAGAGATGTGGGTGACCAACATCGCCATCGAGGCACTGCCGTCTGCCGCCAGGGCACTGCCCCCATTGAAACCGAACCAACCGACCCAGAGCATGCCGGCACCGGCAATGGTCATGGTCATGTTGTGGGGCATCATGGATGCGGTACCGAAGCCACGCCTGGGGCCCATCACCATGGCTGCAACCAGAGCGGCCACACCGGCGGTGATGTGAACCACGGTGCCACCGGCAAAGTCGTACAATCCCATGCTGCCAAGCCAGCCACCACCCCAGACCCAGTGGGTAATCGGCACATAGACCAGAAACAACCAAATGGCGCTGAACAGCAGCATGGCTGAGAAACGCATACGTTCGGCAAAACCACCCACAATCAGAGCCGGTGTGATAATGGCGAATGTCATCTGAAAAAGCATGAACAGGGATTCCGGAATATCGCCAGACAGAGTCTCCTTACCGACACCTGACATGAGAATCCGACTGAAATCACCAATCCAGGCGTTTCCTTCGCCGAACGCCAGACTGTAACCGGCAATCAACCACAGGATCGATACCATGCCGGCAATGGCAAAACACTGCATCAGCACGGAGAGAACATTTTTGGTTCTCACCAGGCCGCCGTAAAACATGGCCAGCCCCGGTAGCGTCATAAACAACACCAAGGCGGTTGATGCCATGATCCAAGCTGTATTCGCACTATTCATGATTTCCCCTTCCAGTCATTACTCCCCCTCACCCCAGATCAGGGATTAATACACAATTTACTGTTTTTTTACAAAAAATTGCTTTAACTCAATATTTTCATTGAGTTAGAGTCACAAAATGGCAGATTGGAGCTAAAGTTACAACCGACTTAGCCGTTACGCCTCACGTGGGTTCGCGGATGAACAATACCATACACTGGATTGTCCAAAAATACTTGACTATATAAGCAATTATTAATACAGTATCCCGTGAAGCAGTATATTTACTACTTACGGCCCGACTGAGAGACATGGATAACAGGACACAGACACAGACTCAAGTTGTAACAAATGGGGTTACTCCATTTAGAATCAACAGCATAGAGCGGTTACCAACACTTGCTCAGGATGAGTCCTGTCACATTATCAAGCAGTATTTCGACTATCTTGAGAAAACCCTGTCGAATCACGAGAGCGTCGTCGACGTTGAGCAGCTGCGTGAAATGCTCGATGAAGTATCCGGTTTCATCCGTTCCAACAAGAGCCAGCTCAGGGCTGACGGTTACAGCCGCATGCTGAAGCGCTTGAACGGTATCTATTCTCAGGGTCTGCGTAACAACAATGACCGGGCCTTCACCCGCACAGCGGTCAATTTTGCCGACATACTGAATACGGTGAGTCAGAGCTTTCCGAGTTACGACTACAGCGAATCGGTCGGACTGCTGCTCCACTACATGCATAAGATGTTCAACTATCGGGAGGAGGGATGGATCGAGGTGTTTGAACACCTGATCTCAATGTCCGACTCGCTCGAGATCATGCAACTGATCAAGTCTCAACACCTCCAGGAGATCCAAAACTGGGTTGAAGAGGGTGTGGACAATCTGTTCGCTTTGATGGATGAACAACTGGAAGTGATTGACAACATCGATGCTGAAATCCTGTTGCTTGATCAGGAGCTGCTGCAGCGTCGCAAGGCTTTCCACACAGAAGCCAGAAAGTCGAAAAATGAACTGGTGGTCCCGATCACAAGGGCCCGGAATAAGAAGTTGATCCAGGAACTTTTTGATCGGCGAGCCGAGTTGATCAACGAACGGGTCGGCAAACTGGAACTGGCAGACCTGCTGGATGATAATATCCAGGAGTTCACCGACCGTCTGATTGAGATAAGGCGAAGTGCAATGATCCACCTGGTATGGAGCAATCCGGCCGGCCACTAATCAATTACCACCAGTCAACCGAACATGAAGCAAAATGGCCTGATCAACTCAGGCCATTTTTTTGTCATAAGAAAAATCACTGCTGCAGAGCGTATTGATTTAGTACCAACAGACCCTAAGAGACCTTAAACCGATCCATCTCCTCAGTCAGGACATTCGAGAGCCCTTTCAGATCCCGTACAACGCTGCTTGTGTTGTTGGATTGAGCTGACGTCTCATCAGCACTTTTGGAGATTCTCTGAATATTCTGGTTCATCTCCTCAGTGGTGGCGCGCTGCTGATCAGCCGCCGCAGAGACCTGGGAGCCGAGTTGATTGATCAGTTCAATCTTCTGCTGCACGGAATCCAGAGTATCGCCAATGGTGGTTGCCTGCTGAGATGACTCTTCGGCATGGCTGACACTGACCGCCATAACCTCAACCGCCTCATTGACTCCCGCCTGCAGCGCGGAGATGATCTGCTCGATCTCTTTGGTCGAATCCTGGGTTCTGCCGGCCAGGGTTCTCACCTCATCAGCCACCACCGCAAAACCTCTCCCCTGCTCACCGGCACGTGCGGCCTCAATCGCTGCATTCAGTGCCAACAGGTTGGTCTGTTCGGCTATACTCTTGATCACCTCGAGTACAACACCGATCTGCTGACTTTCATCAACCAGCGTCTGGATCACGTCACTGCCCTTACGAATCTCTTCAGTCAAGGTACCGATGCTCTGTACCGACTGTTTGACGATCCGGTTGCCCTCTTCTGTCGCAGTCATCGAATCTGTCGCGGAGCTTGCCAGATGATTGATATTCTGAGAGACATGGGTTGCACTGGCGGTCATTTCACTCAATGATGTCGCCAGCTGATCAAGCTCCTGTTTCTGATGCGTCACGGCGAGATTGGTTTTTTCAGATGAGTTGTTAACCTCATCGATCGTCATAACCAGACTCTCTGAGGTATTGGCCACCTTACCTACCAATCCGCTCAGGTCATGGTTCATTTTCTGCATCGCACCAAGTAACCGTTTGAACTCATCGTTACGGTTGCAGGTAATCTCCTGTGAAAGGTCACCGGATGCGATCCGTTCCATATGCTGCACACCCATATCGAGTGGTTTCAAGGCGATCTTCATATAGAGCATCACCCCGAGCATAAGCAGACCAAGCATCACCACGGCAATGGTGTAACTGATCATGATCAGATTCTGTTGGGATTTGGCATTTTCAGTGATGTCTTCCATCGACACCATTCTGCCAACCACCTTGCCATCACTGCTGATTAAGGGCAGAGTGCCAACGCCCTGAATACTCTCCTGCCAGCCGATCTCATGGTAACTCTGCTGGTCACCCTGTTGATTTTCCAGGTCGGGATAAGTATCCGTTGTCGTGGCAACCACTTCACCGCTGTCTGTCTTGAAAATGATCTCTCTGCCATTTGCCGCTTTGATTTTTTCAGCGACGGCATCAAGCCCTTTCTCATAGACACCGACACCAACCAGATCCGAACGATCGTAGATCGGAAAAGCCACCAGATTGACCAAACGACCATCAGTCGTCAGTTCAAACCCATCCGCCGATTTGCCTGTAGCAATGGCTTGCTTCGCCACTACCGGGCTCTGGCTGACGCCATCCAGGGCGGTGAAACCAATTCGACCATCCTTGGCGATGATCATTACATTGTCGGCGATCCCCATCGCCTGCAATCGGGTGGCGGTTGGCCCTACAGCATCTTGAACACCCTCTTCACTAAACCGATAGAGCGATGCACTGAGTTTACGATTACGGGTCAGCGAGGTGAAATTGGCCGCCATGGTTGAACGTTCATTTTCACCGATGGCGCGCCAGAGATCATCGAGTCCGGCCAGATAGGCCATCTGATAGTCGCTGTTTTTCTTTTCGTAGAGGTGCTGCCCCAAAGAGAACAGCACGATGGTAAAAATCAGCGTCGCCAGGCCGATCACCAGAGTCAGCCTGAGCTTGAGCGAGAGTCGATTCAGCAATGTCATCCGAGGTCTCCGAAGGGAACTTCAACCAGATGGTTTACAGTTGTCATGGCACGCCGGGATTCCCCGCCCAGCGTACCGCTTCGGTATCACTCAACCGGATAGCCAGCCGTTGTCCAGCCTGGAAAACCGTCTCTGAAGTAATAGACTTTGCTCCAGCCCCACTCCACAGCCAAGGCAGC
>JAHRHW010000375.1 GCA_019100305.1 Candidatus Thiodiazotropha taylori
CAAAGGCCTGCACCGCAACGACTTCATCATGGCGGCGAAGACCGATCAGCTGTACAGCGAATAAGAGGCGGGAAAGCGTAAGAGAAAGAGGTCCGCAAATGAACGCTAATGAACGCAAATAAGGGCAGCGAATCGGAATAGGGTTTGTGCCGGGAGGGTATCCTCCGCCAAGCTTAGCGCCACTACTGAGTGTGACTGGTCTCGATGCAAAGCATGGTGCTGAATTTCAGGTCATGCCGGTAAAAAAACCCATTTGCGTTTATTCGCGTTCATTTGCGGACTATGAACATCAAAAAAGACGCGGCAAAGCCGCACCTCAACTCAGGGATTATCAGGATAGGGCATCCTTCATCAGCTGCTCCTGCCTCTGTTTGTGGCGCTCGATCTCCGCCTTCTTCCGCAGCTCGAGGAGCTCTCTGCGCTGCTCGAGACGCCGCTCCAGCGCATTTGCTTTGAGTGGAATGGTGATGTCTCCGAACAGCACCTGATTCAGCAGCCTGACGCCAAACCTCAGCAGCGCCAGATCCTCTTTCTCAAGTTCCTCGTAGAATGCGTCTTGTAGATCGTATGACGCTTTGAATGAGTCAGCCAGAACAAACCGACGAAACCGGTCCACATCGTAGGAACACATGAAGAAGAACTGCAGGCTGGTATCGGAGGGGCGACCGATGGTGGGCCCGGCCGATCTCTTTTTCACCATCAGCTGCAGCCACTCCCGGTTGAGCTGGTCGTAGCGCTCGATCTCCTGCTCATTCCGATAGTCACCGACGGCGATCTCACGATCCTCAGCGTGCCCCTTGCAGTGATCCTCCTGAATCAGGAAATATTGGCTCTCTTCCTCTGCAACATTCGCTCTCTTCATCAGCATATGACCGATCGGATAGTAGCGGCAGGCGGTTGGACGATCCTTATAGACACGGCAACCTTGATCGGTTACGAAATTACAGGCACCGCCATTATCGGTGCGCAACTTCACGCCTGGCACTCCATCCTTGTCCATCTCGAAGGGAACCGTGTGATTTTTCAGGAACTCTGTGGCACTGATCCCAAGATTGTCCTTCAGACGCAAGATATCGTATGGCGTCAGTTGAATATCGGCGTGTTGGCAGCAGGCATTGAAGCAGGATATCCCCTTATGGCAACTGAACTTAATCTTGGCACTTGGCTGCAGAACCGCAGGCACGAAACTGCTCTTGACGGGAATATCGAATTTTTCACTCACCATGGGTCTCCGATATTTGCATGGCCATCCGTGAATGCAACGAAATTAACTCGATAGCATAGAGTCGGTTTGGTCTGTATCAGATAACCGAACAGGCCCTGTTGAGCCATAGCCAGCGGATTCCAAGGATATCCGCTGTTACTTAAACAGCTTGGACTTGTCGACGAGGTCGACATGCGCACGCTTGAAACACTTGTAGGTCTTACTCTCTTTGTCGTAGATGGAATTGACGAAGCACTTCCAGTTCTCTTCGTCGACAAAGTTCTTATCCATGCGGTAGTAGAAACCGGGATAGCGGGTCTCTTGACGGAACTGAATGTGTTTCATATGAGCTTCAGCAGTCAGGATACGATGATAGTTCTCCCAGGCACGCAGCAGCTCGTGGAGGTCCTTCGCACGCATCTTGAGCGCATCTTCTTTCAGCATCTCCAGCTTCTGCTCAGCCAGACCGAGCATCTGCTCGTTGGTGGTGTAGTAGGTGGAAATACCGGCAACATACTCATCCATAATCTTCTGCAGACGGAACTGCAACATGCGAGGGGTGATGTAGTTGGGATTGACGTCGATCGCAGTACTGTAGTCCTTGTACTCAAGATAGTTACGTACCGGGCGGTAGATCTCTTCGATCAGGCTATCGACGTCGCTATCCAGCTCAGGATTGAAGTCCTTGTTGTCCATGACGTATTTGACCATCGCCTTGGCAGCCAGTCGGCCTTCGGCGTGTGATCCGGAAGAGAACTTGTGACCGGAAGCACCCACCCCGTCGCCGGCGGTAAACAGACCGGAAACGGTGGTCATACCTCGGTAACCCCAGTGCCACCCCTTGGGCAGGTGATCCGGTACGCCGGTTTCGGTCTCGTCTGTCGGCGCGCCCACATCCTCAGGGCCGGAGGTCCAGATTCCGCAGCAGCCTGAGTGAGAACCGAGCAGGTAGGGTTCGGTGGGCATCAGCTCGGAGTTCTTCTTTTCAGGCTCAATATTCTCACCGGCCCAGATCCCGCATTGGCTGACGGACATGTCGAGAAAATCTTCCCAGGCTTCAGCTTCCAGATGCTTGACCTCGCGAGGAGAGAGGGTCTCACTAAGATTTCCCAGTGCGGTGATGGTATCCATCCAAATCGGACCACGACCTTCGCGCAGCTCTTTCAAAAAAAGGTGGTTACGCAGACAGGAAGCGGGCACAGCCGCTTTTCCATAAGGCGGATAGTCATCCAACATCTCCTTGTTGCGATCCATGTAATCCTCACCGAAAGCATTGGTGGCTTTCGCCTTGAATAACATGAACCAGGCACCGACAGGTCCGTAGCCATCTTTGAAGCGGGTAGGTACGAAGCGGTTTTCCATCATGGTCAGCTCAGCCCCGGCCTCCGCAGCCATGGCATAGGTGGAGCCGGCATTCCATACCGGGTACCAGGCACGACCCTGCCCCTCTCCAACCGAACGGGGACGGAAGATATTCACACAACCGCCGGCGGCCAGAAGGATGGCTTTAGCCTTGAAGACATACAGTTTATTCTCACGAATGGAGAAGCCGACCGCACCGGCGATGCGATTCTTATCGTTTTTGTCGTTAATCAGTTTAACGATGAAGATATGCTCTTGGATATTGTCCATACCCAACGCTTTCTTCGCCGACTCAGCAACGATCCACTTGTAGGACTCACCGTTGATCATGATCTGCCACTTGCCGGAGCGTACGGGTTTACCACCGTCTTTCAGAAGTGTCATCCCTTTCGAGCCGTCGTGGCGCTCTCCTCTCTCGTCCGTCTTCCAGATCGGCAGACCCCACTCTTCGAACAGATGTACGGATTCATCAACGTGGCGGCCCAGATCATAGGTCAGATCGTCGCGGGTGATGCCCATCAGATCGTTGGAGACCATACGGGCATAGTCAGCCGGATCCTGATCAGGGCCTATGTAGGTATTGATTGCGGAGAGACCCTGAGCAACCGCACCGGAACGGTCCAGAGCCGCCTTATCGACCAGCTTGACTTTGATGTCACCGCCGGCTGCCTGCACCCAGGGAACAATTTCGTAGGCTGCACCGCAACAGGCCATACCGCCACCGATCAGGAGGATGTCCACCTCTTCGGTGACAACTTGCGGATTTCCGAATTCAGCCATACCTATACCTCGAATTAACTCTCTATCCTGAATAATCAGAATGCATCCAGCCTACTTACGAATCAGCTCGTCAGCATCACCGGAACGAAAACCGTTCAGCTCGTTATGATTGAAGAAACCGGGCCCGTCGATCTTAGCCAGTTCCGCAGCAGGCTTGCCAGCATAAGGATCGATAGAATCCTCAGGCGTGGTGCGGATCGGAAATTTGAAGCGCTTCATGGTACCGTTGCGCAGCTTGATGCTCCACATGATGGAGTCGGTACCGCGCAGTGGCTGTACCATGGCGCCGAGAGGAACGATATCGGCGTATGGACGTACTTCGATCGCCTGTTGAGGGCAGATCTTGACACAGGAGTAGCACTCCCAACACTGATCAGGCTCCTGATTGAACGATTTCATGGCATGGCCGGTTTCAGTGCCGTCTCTGTCCAACTTCATCAGATCATGAGGACAGATATACATGCATGCTATTCTGTCCTGACCTTTACAGCCATCGCACTTCTCAGTACGCACAAATGTAGGCATGGTGTTTTTCTCCTAAGGGTTTCACTGCAGTGATTCAGCTGCTGCCCAAACAGCGACTTTAAAGCACAATCGAAAAAAAATCCCGGTGTTGGAGGTTTTATTCTCGCGAAGGCGTTAGTCCGTGACACGAACCAGCCATGGCCAGACCACCAAGGGCAGATAATAGACGATTAAAGAGCCTACAGCATTGTAAAACCTGATTTTTTACTAAGCTTAACAACTCTTGGTCGATTGTAAAAAAACCAGCCCCAAGCTGATCGTGCCCCCTGCCCAGCGATACCAATCATCGACTCCAAGCTGAACTTCTCCCCGGGATTGGGTTAGAGTGGGCCTTTTTGAAACCTAGCCATGAACCACTCACAACCCCCAGAGGTCCTGTTTCTGCTCGCCAC
>JAHRHW010000042.1 GCA_019100305.1 Candidatus Thiodiazotropha taylori
GGGGTGGTCGCGACGACGCTTATTGACGACATTAAAAGCGAAAACCGTCATCATAAAAAATGGAATTGGCTCCATGGCGGAGAAGATGGAACCCCACCACTGCCAATATTCCGGTGTACCGATCCAGTAGTAGTGGTGTCCGGTACCCACGATTCCGGTAATCAGGGTCATGGCGATGATCACGTACAACCACTTCTCGATCACCTCCCGGTCGACACCGGTGGTCTTCACCAGAACGAATGCCAGAATCGCGCCGAGGATCAGCTCCCACACACCCTCAACCCAGAGGTGCACCACCCACCACCAGAAGTACTTGTCCAGAACCAGGTTCTCTGGATTGTAAAAGGCGAAGAGAAAGAACACAGCGAGCCCGGTCAGACCCATCAGCAAAACCAGGTTAATGACCGTCTTACGTCCCCTGAGAATCGTCATACCGATATTAAACAGAAACGCCAAAGCGACAATCACGATACCGATCTTGGTGATGGTCGGTTGTTCGAGAAACTCTCGCCCCATGGTTGGTAAGAGTTTATTCATTGTGACTTCCGCCAACGTGGAATAGGAGAGTAACAGGTAACCTGCCACGGTCAGCGCGGCAGCGACCAGAAACACCCAGAACATCAGCGTGGCCAGTCCTGGTGAATAGAGCTCCGTCTCTGCCTCTTCCGGCACCAGATAGTAGGAGGCCCCCATGAAAGCCATCAGCAGCCAGACGATCAAGGCGTTGGTGTGGACCATGCGGGCCACATTGAAGGGGATCTCCGGAAATAGAAAATCACCGACCACATACTGCAGGCCCATGATCAGACCAAACAGTACCTGCGCCACAAACAGGGCGATGGCGGCGATGAAATAGGGTTTTGCAACCGCTTGTGATTGATATTGCATGTTCTTTTCCTCACTTAACCCTGGATATTCGGCGGCCAGTTGGCAGTATTGATTTCCGACACATATTTCAGAAATTTAGCAATCGCGGTGAGCTCTTCGTCACTGAAGTTAAACTGCGGCATGCTGCGACGGCCTGGAATACCTTCCGCCGGTCGACTGGCGATAAAGGCCTTGATGGCGTCCGTTGAATTGCCATAACGCTTGTAGACATTGCCCAGCTCCGGCGCAAAGTAGGCGCCTTCACCCAGCAGGGTATGACAACCAATACAGTTGTTCTCCTCCCAGATCAGTTTGCCTTTGGTGATAGCTGGCCCCAGCTCCCCGGTGAGCGCAGCACGGTTATCCCGCTGTGGCAGCTGGCCCATGGTATCGAAGGTGAGGGCAAGAAATAGTAGAAAGAAAAAAGCGGTACCACCGTAAAAGATGTTACGCGCCACTATTTTTGTAAACGGCTGAGCCATCGGAAAATCTCCTGAATCCTGTCGTGTGGTAAATTGATATCACAGGACACAGCCAAGGCTTTGACCTTTGTCAAATTGCGGCAGCCCCAGACGACTTGAGCTAGCGTGGTAGCCAGAAAATGAAAAAAACGCAGAAGAGAATTAATGCAATGAAAAATATAATGAAATTCTTTCTTGCTCCTGAACGGAAACCGCGTTTCTGGAAGTGTGAGATGGCACCGCAGTGGGGACATTCCGCAACATCGTCGGAGATCTTTTTACCACAGTAGAGACAGTTCACCACTGCCATCTTTCCGCCACTCACTCCAGATCCTTGTGTGACACACAGGGATGGTGTTTCGCAACGGAAGCATCTGGCTCAAGGCCGACAATCGCCTCGGTATGGGCCAGCTGTTTGAGCTGCTCGACATTCAATACCGAGACCTCGTTGCCGGTCACTTTGATGATCTGTTTGCTGCTCAGGTTATGCAGTATTCTGGAAAAGGTTTCTGGCTTCATGGAGAGACGTGCCGCCAACACTCCCTTGGCGGCCGGCAGTTTGAAAATCTCACTCCCGGCCTCCTCCATATAACGCAACAGGGTGGTGCAGAGCCGGGTAGTGGCGCTCTGCAGAGTCAACTCATCGATCTGTCGGATCAGGCCGCGCAATCGTTGACTCATGGTCCCCATGATCCTGAAGCTGGTCTCATTGGAATGACTCAGGATATCCAGAAAACGCTTGTTGTCAAAAGACATGATCCGGGCCGGCCCCAAAGCCTCGGCACTGACGGGATAGACCGGATTATTCATAAACATAATCGCTTCAGCAAAGGTATTTCCAGGCTGGATGATGTCGATAATCTTCTCATCGCCACTGGGTGACCCCCGAAACAGCTTGATCTGGCCACCAATCACGAGATAGAAACGTTCGGCTTTATCACCGCTCTCAAACAGGGATTCGCCATCCTGCAGCTTGAGTGTATTGCTGTTCTCCAGGATCTGTTTAACCTGCTCATCGTTGAGGGCTGAAAAGAGATTGGCTAATCGTATGTTGGCGGTCATTTTCTAATCACGATTGGATTGTTTTGTGGTGAACCATGGTTTCAACGAATCACCATTTCGATTGTGGACAATAGCATGACCGAAACCCTGCGGCATACCATTGACCCTTTACAGCAGTCTAGTGCCAACTGAAATATTCTGTCTATACCAGAAGAAAAGAAAGCGCATACCAGGGACAAAAGAGATTAATCCGACGGCGACAGGCAGACTACCCGCTCATTGAGCAGAAAAAAGGCAGCTCTGATTCTTCAATCGTGAAAAGGATGAACCTACGGCCAGAGTACATTGCACATCTGAACAACGTCTGTTGCCCCAATTCATCATTCGGGCCTAAATAGCCATCGAACGGGAGTGGAGGGGCCGACTTAACCAGGCAACCCATAACCCGGGATAAATATTAGTCTGGAATTTTCAGAAATAAATTTCATTCAACTATTCAGTAGGTTATGAAGTTGAATCTCTGAAATCACACGACTTTTTCAACTGCGCTTATCAGTTTTGAGGTAAAAACTCGTAAGTGGAGATAAATTACTCAGCAAATTAAACCCGCCAAGTCTCCGAATCCGACTTGAATCAAGATCTCATCGAATAGATAGGCCGAAGTCACCGTTGCAGTAACAGTGCAAGTCAGATTCAATCATCTCCATGTTAAGCCGAACTGCACTATATTTAATGAAAAAATAATAAATTACCAAGGTTTTCTGCCGTTAATTGAATAAAGCAGTATAAAAAAAATCATTTCAGTACAGATAAGGGAGATACCAATGAACATTCCAAAGTGTTTGATCGCACTTTTGCTCTTTGCCCTGCCGGGAGTGGTAATGGCAGGTGGTGGTGGCATTCAGCTTCAGGACTTCACCACTCATTGGGCAGGCATAGTCTGTGTCATAATTTTCGTGATGGCTTATTCACTTGTCATTGCTGAAGAGGCTCTGCATCTGCGTAAGTCCAAACCTGTGATGGTGGCGGCCGGCATCATCTGGATGATTGTGGCGATTGTCTATGCCAATTCCGGGGATACTCACACGGCAGAAGCCGCTGTTCGGCATAACCTGCTGGAATTTGCGGAACTCTTCCTCTTCCTGTTAGCGGCCATGACCTATATCAACACCATGGAAGAGCGTGGTGTTTTCGATCTGTTGCGTATTTGGCTCGTTTCCCGTGGCTTTTCTTTAAAAACCATCTACTGGTTAACCGGTGTTCTGGCCTTTGTCATATCACCGATTGCCGACAACTTAACCACCGCCCTGCTAATGGCAACTGTGGCAATGGCCGTAGGTGGAACCAATACAACCTTTGTTGCCATTGCCTGTATCAATATCGTGGTTGCAGCGAATGCCGGAGGAGCTTTCTCTCCATTCGGTGACATCACCACACTGATGGTCTGGCAAAAAGGTATCGTTCAGTTTCAGGAATTCTTTGTACTGTTTATCCCTTCACTGGTCAACTGGCTGATACCGGCAGCCATCATGTCAATGGCTGTATCCAATGAAAAACCGGAACCGATTGAGTCAGGTGAATTCAGATTACGACATGGCGCATGGTTCGTTGTCGGGCTGTTTATCCTGACAATCGTCATGGCCGTTTCAGCGCACAACTTTTTACACCTTCCTCCAGTAGTCGGCATGATGACAGGCTTGGGATTGCTCAAGTTCTACGGATACTATTTGAAGCGCCGGGATGCCATTAAGACAGCAGAAAAGAGTGAAGCGGTTGCCGATGACAACCTCAATCTTGGTGAACACCATATGGCGTTGGAGGATAATGCGACACAACAGCGTGGCGCTCAGGACGACCATGGCCATGGCAGTAACCACTACAATATCTTCAAATCGTTGGAGCGCGCCGAGTGGGATACGTTAATGTTCTTCTACGGCATCATCCTCTGTGTTGGCGGCCTGGGAACGCTCGGTTACCTCTCGCTGGTATCTCAAATTATGTATGTCGACCTGGGAACAACCAATGCCAACATCCTGGTTGGTTTTCTCTCTGCGATCATTGACAACATACCGGTTATGTTCGCTGTACTCGCCATGATGCCTGAGATGTCCCATGGCCAGTGGTTGCTGGTCACCTTGACGGCCGGTGTTGGCGGCTCAATGCTTGCAATCGGTTCAGCCGCAGGCGTGGCAGTCATGGGAACCGCCCGAGGTGTATACACCTTCATGGCACACCTGAAGTGGTCATGGGCCATTGCCCTCGGCTATGCGGCCAGTATCTGGGTACACTTCCTGGTCAACGCATCGGCATTCAGTGTACCTGCAGGCGCGGCAGCAAAAGCTGTCGGCGCTCATTGAGAACCTATCTTTTCTACTGTAGCCGGGCATTGCCCGGCTTTTTTCTGCTCTGTTTACTAAACCAATCACGGTTCAATGAATGGACGAGCATGACAGTTCTTAGTATCAAATAGACGTTTGATGCCAATCCGCTCAAAGATTGTTTGCCATTCCACCCTTCTGAAAGATATCAGGACATCATCAACTGCACCATAAGCTGAATAATCCGCGTTATTGACCAGAACATCGATTTGACACTGTTCCGCTATTACTCTGTCGACAGCAACCGTCACTTGATCTTCATCCGTGACATCCATCTCGATCACATGACCACGAAGACTCTCCAGGTCTTGCATCCTGTCAACTCGACGGGCCGCGCCATAAACGATGTGTCTTTCGTTGATCAGCCTTCCGCTGTAGCTTTGCCCATGCCGACGGATGCGCCGGTAATCAGAATGACATTTGATTCAATGTATTTGCTCATCGTAATCTCCTGCTTGATTGGATTCGATGAGGTCAGAATACTCCGGGAAATGAAATTCAACGTATATCCATTCCGGAAGTGCTAATACATTTCATGAAGTGATAAATAGTGGGGATTTGTATCCAATGCAGACATTCCTATCTAAAGAATCCTCTCAGGAATTGCCGTAGAGATTTTCCTCGCGACGTCAAATCTCTCAGAACATCTCCTAATCCGCCGATTTTCTTGGATAATCCTAATAAAATATTTTCTAACGCATTGATTTTTTTGAATTCAGCACGATCAATCCCGCACCGCATAGGGCCAGGTAGCGATTTAGCCAGAATTTTCTGCATGATCGCGACATCATACAGCGCATCGTCCATGCAATTACACCACGAGCTACTGACCACCTGATGGAAATCGGCCCTGGACAGGGGGCAACCACAACAGACCTGCTACCTCTGGTCAGCCAGCTGCATGCCATCGAACTCGATCGGGAACGGCATGGTCCATCCTACACAGGTATAGGATTCTACTAAGGGGATATTCCTATCTATCTCCTAATACTTAGCACAGATACTTCTCTCTAATTTGTGTAAAAGAGCCTTCAAGAGAACATCTATTCAAAAGTTTGGCATTCAAGGTACCAAAAGATTATTCTAAAAATAAAGACTCAGTCGTTTAGTTTGCGATTCCAGTGTCCATCCTCGCGAAGCAGCTTTTCTATAACAGCGGCATCCACCGGGCGACTGAAAAAATAACCCTGCCCCCGCTGACACCCGTTACGTACGAGACATTGCCATTGCTCTCTGCTCTCAATA
The DNA here is from genome assembly GCA_019100305.1 of Candidatus Thiodiazotropha taylori. GTDB lineage: Bacteria > Pseudomonadota > Gammaproteobacteria > Chromatiales > Chromatiaceae > Thiodiazotropha. The sequence goes on from JAHRHW010000042.1 coordinate 5,954, forward strand.
CCCTCAGCCAATGCCCGTTTATTGAGATTCTTGGCCAACTCGATGGTGGTGAGTACAATCTGTTCATCATCCCGGTCTGTCACTACACCGTTTACGAAAGATTTATCGATCTTTAACGTATCTACCGGTAGATTCTTAAGGCGACTGAGAGAGGAGTAGCCGGTACCGAAATCATCAAGACTCAATCCGATGCCCAGTCCATGGAGCCGTTCCAGTCGCTCGATGACAATGGGGGAGGCATGCAGTGTAGCACCTTCCGTGATCTCCAGAATGAGCTTCGAAGCAGGAATCTGTGCATCCTCCAAAGCCTGAAGCACGATTGTTTCCAAATCTTCTCGCTGAAGCTGAAGCATCGATAAGTTAACGGCTACTTTCAGTTCAAGGCCCAAACTGCACCATTTTGCCATTTGCTGGCAGGCTGTCTGCAGTACCCAACGGCCGATCGGTAGAATCAGACCGCACTCCTCCGCCACAGGAATGAATTCTTCAGGCGAGACTTTGCCAAGTGTTGCCGAGTCCAGCCGCAGAAGGGCTTCCACTGCCAATATTCTGCCGTCGTTCAGGTCCACGATGGGTTGGTATACCAGGTGAAACTCCTCTTTTATCATTGCCTGGTTGAGCCCCGTCTCCAACATATGGCGGTGTTGAATCCGCTGGGCCAGATCGCCAGCGTAAAGCGCATAGGTGTCCCGTCCCTCTCCTTTAGCGGTGTACATGGCTGCATCGGCGTTCTTCAATAACTCAACTCTATCCTTGGCGTCCTCCGGATAGAGACTGATGCCGACACTGACTTTGATATAGTAGCTTTTACCATCCAACAGGAAGGGTTCGCGCATGATATCCAGTATGCGTTGGGCCAGAGTTGTGGCTTTCAGAGCCAGATGCCGAGCAGCATCCTCGACCTGCTCTTGCTTTCCATCAGGCATCATTAATATTAGGAATTCGTCACCACCCTGACGAGCTACAATGTCAGGTTGGCGAATCTCGGGACGCAAGCGTTTCGCCACCTGGCTCAACAGTTCGTCGCCGGTTGTATGTCCTGCGCTGTCATTGATCACGCCAAAGTTGTCCAGGTCTAAAAATAACAGGGCTAGGCCGTGGTCGTAGCGATTGGCATGGGCCAGCGCATTATCCACCGCCTCCAGAAATGCGGCCCGATTGGGAAGGCCTGTAAGACTGTCGTGATGGGCCAGGAATTCGATACGCTGCAGGTTCTGTTTCTGCTCGGTGATGTCCTGAAAGGCAACCACGCCACCCACTATTCGATTTTGGTCGAAGAGGGGTGTGGTGATGTAGGAGATGGGTATGGCCTTGCGCTCCCGACTCATGAACTGATCATCTCGACTGGAGTGTGATTCACCGCTCTGCAGAACACCCAACATGGGACACTCATCCTCACCACAGGTTGATCCGTCCGTTTTCAGATAGTGGATAAAACCGTGAATCGATTTACCGAGAAGTTCATTTTCTTTCCAACCAAGCAGTTCTTCCGCGGCTGGATTAAGGAAGGTCAGGCGTCCCTTGTCATCGAATCCAAGCAATCCTTCTCCCAGTGCACCGATGACGGACCGGTTGTAATTACTGGCCCGAGCCAGTGAGTGAATGGCATTCTGGCGATCTTCAAGATGGCGGTGAGCCCGCCGTGTGTAAAAACCGATACCTAACAGCCCGCAAAGCCAGATTCCCCCATGGGTTGTACCGATCAGCAACAACTGTTCACTGCTGTCTTTCCGATAGGGGGCCATAGGAATGGCGATGGAGACTCCACCGCGGATGTCGCCAACTTCATAACCGTGCCGCTCATGACACTTCAGGCAGCGTCGTTTTGTGACCATCGGACGCATCATCCGCAGTGTGGGTTGACCGCGGAACACCACAATTTTTGCTACCTCGTCCGACTCCCCTTCAAAGGTCTCCAGCACCCCCCGCTCCCACTCGTCCGGCTCATTCTCCTCATGCAGCGGTTTCAGGCTGGTAATGTGGATATAATCATTATGCATCCGGCTAAATCGCTCGTTGATCTTGCGAATCAAGTAGGCCGGATTCATCAGGGTGAGCTGTTGCTTCGCATCGGTGGTGACATCCCGATGTGGCAGGTCCACCAGATGGGGATTAGGCTGCACCTGTTCTGTAATCTTCACATAGACACCGCCTTGAGCCGCAATCCACTGGCGCACTGCCTGATCTTTTTGGTAGTAGGCCCGAGCGACGCTGAGTGCGGTAGCGAACTCACGGTTCCCCTGGTCATGAACTGTCCAGGCAAAAACGCCTGTGATCAGCAACGTCCAGATTACTACGGCAACCAAAGTGTACTTTCGCAAAGATCCCAGTGCTGAGGTGAAACCGATTTGTAGGTCGTTGTTGACTTCGGATGTGGTCAGGTTCACCACTGATTCTCCGTGATTAACTATGGTTAGGATTTGCTCCTTTGCTCTTTGTTATTATTGATACTTTAGCGTCTGGTATAGAAAAAGGTTTAGTGTACGAGTGAGAATAAGCCGGTCTGGCTTTTCACGATAGAGTTCGATCCATTAATTTTCAAAGAGAAACCCTTTGCAAAAAAGCGTCTCACCAAGTGTTACCCATTTTCGACAAGAGTCGATTTAGAAATGGTCAAAAATATTTAAAAAAGTGCCGGAATAGATTGCCATATTTACAAAAATATGCATTAAATACAATTAGTTATACGAGTTATTGTTTTTTTTGCACATGTAACACTAAATTTGGCCAGTTGCTCTAAATAATTAGGCCTTTTTTAGCACAGGTGTCAGTCACCTTTTGCTCTCTTCATTTTGACACATTTCGTATAAAATAGGGCGCTCTTTGCTAGTGCGCAAGGAATGTATACCTCCTAATATTTAGCTCATCAAACGATGCAAAAGACAGGGGTTATGCGATGACGACTATTAAACGAACTGCTCCAGTAATGGTAACCGGTTCAACAGGTTACGTAGCTGGCTTACTGGTAAAGAAATTGCTTTAAGAGGGACTTACAGTACACGCGCCGGTACGAGATCCCAACAACCCGGAAAAGCTAACGCCTAGCATTACTGCGCACCATACGTGATAACCTGAAAACCTATGGTGATGAACTCGCTTCATCCGATACCGAAATGAACTCAGTGACTGATGTTATTAGTGTAAAACTGAGCTACGAGTACAGGCATACTAATAGCGACTTATGGTATCACCATATAAATTACTGTATCAGCAGTGATCTCCTAATCAATCATTTCCTGATAAAGTACTCCTGCTCAGTTATCCGGGGCGGTTTTCGGTGCAAGCAGATTTCTCTTGACTGATATCCTAGCCGATTGGTTTTCGTGGATAATACCTACCAGTCGCTTTCGAACCTATTGTTTTATTAAGACCTCATATGGATAAACCCACACAACACAGGGTCAGGAAGCGATTTGGCCAGAAGCCTTACCCTATCTGTGTTTTAGACGTAACTCAGCGGGTTACAGAGCTGGATGAGATGTGCGCTGCCACTTTTGAGCTCAGTTGTTCTTACTCATTCTCAATAGCAGACATTCACTTCATTACTTTCCCTGCACTGCATGCTGGTATTCGTTTAACAACCCTGGATCATCAATGGAACCATGATGATGCACTTGCCGCCAACCTTCCTGTTTTCCAAACCATTGAATGACTCTGCTGGTTCGAATTTGCAAATCAAGACGTTGCCCATCGATAGAAAAAGCACCATTTTCCCTGCCCGCGAATACCACCATGCCCTGCGACTCAAAGGTCACAATATCAGTAAATTCCACCCAGACTCTGGCAGGTCCGGTGAATATCTTTTGATAAAGACCGGCTATGGAGTCATAGCCCCGCATAATCCCACCAAGGGGGTTATTCAGCTGTATCAATTCCTGCCTAGCCCAGAGCCCAGCAAAGACCTCCATGTCGCGTTGATTGAATGCGTAGTAAAAACTTTCCAGTAGCGCCTTTGCACCTTGAAGACCTGGTATTAATGCATCTTCAATCCTGTTTACCGCATCACGGCCGAATTGTTCATCCAATTTACTGATCATAACGTCACCTCTTTTTCAATAATCATTCACAGTACGAGATGACAACCGGCTACCCGTACCGGTCATCAACCCTTGCACCAGCCAGGGGAAAGCCGAGTGCAACAGGTAAACCAGGCGCAACATAGTGGATGGCACGATAAATCTTTTGTTCCCTGTTATGCCTTTGACAATGGCATGAACCGCCATCTCTTCGCTCAGCACGGGCAAAAGAAGCTTTGCAACACCTGGTACGCGCTCACGACTTTGTGGATTGTTGGACCAATAAGGTGATTCCACCGGCCCGCTTTCATAGTGACTGATATGAATATTCGTACGCTTGAGGTCTGCCCTGAGTGCATCGGAAAGACCACGCATAGCCCGGCAAGAAGCTATGTATGCCGTGGCACCAGGCCAGGCCAAGCGTGAAGCGACAGAACTGATATTGACAATATGTCCGCTACCACGCTCCAGCATGGCGGGAAGAAATTGTGCAGTCATCCACGCGGCCGCGAGATACGGAACAGCCATATAATTCTCGATCTCTTGCAGCCTGGTATCCTGCAGATATTTCCATTGGCCGATACCTGCGTTATTGATCAAAATGTCCGGGCTCCCCACTTGATTACGAATCTGCCCTGATACAGTTTTAACTGCTTCAACATCAGACAAGTCTATAGAATATATCCGCGCTCGACTTCCAACAGCCTCTACTTTTCGTGCAACCTCATTAAGCGCCACCTCATTGCGTGCTAACAGCACCAGTTCTGCGGCTCCGGCCAGAGCCATGCTGACAGAGAGTTCTGCACCGATACCACTGGAAGCTCCCGTCACCACGACCGTGGTATTTCCGATTTCCATTTAAGCGCTCCTCAGGTACTGGCTGCCTGTATCGCCGACACGTCAGCACGCAGCAGTTTCCAGATAGACACCAGGTGGAACCACAGCCACAGCGGGGCTGCCAGAAATACGGCATACATCATCGGGTGATGTGGTCCAATTTGCGGCAGCAATACCAGCGCCAATGTACTGGCTACGACAAGGATATCGAGCAGGCCAAACAGATTGGCAAACCAGGTCCGGCGAACACCCTGTACACCCGCTGCTACCGAAAAGGCAGCTATCAGGCCAAAAAAACCGGCACCTATATGGGTGTACCCATCAAGCACACCGAAAGTCTGAGGCAGCACGCCCGTACTAGCCTGCATAAGGAAGGTCGCTCCAAAAAATACCCGGATACCCTGCAACAGCATCAGTTGACGCTGATCCAGGCTTAGCAACAGATTTCTGATTGGCGCCACAAGAAACAACAACGCGCCAACGACACCGACACCTGCGAAGATAATTGCCAGGAAACCGATCCCGGAAATATCCTCCGGGAACAACAGACCGCCTGACAAACCCAGATGCAAAAGTACTAACCAAATGAACATCCCCACGCCGATAAACAGTCCTTTTCTGCCCAGCGGCCCGGAGAGAGACAAACTCCATAGGGTGTAAACCATCATCAATATGTTCAGCCCGATCATGGTCAGGCTTGGTGAAATATTCAACATGCGAATTATCCTCTTATCAGGTAAAATTGATAACTGCAGATTAAATATCATTGATAATCTTTACTATGCTTAATTCAACTGATTATTTTGCAGATACTACTGACAATAATGCGTTAACCAGAGTTATTGATGACACTTTAAGGTCACTTCGGATCAGCGGTACTCTGTTACTCAGGGAGTCCTACACCCCACCCTGGTCGATCTCCATACCCACCTCTGCACAGCTGGCAGATTTTTTTCAGTTAACACTGGGAATCAGCGTGGTGGCTTTTCACCTGGTTGAATTCGGGCATTGTCATCTCAAAACGGATGATGGTCATGAGATACTACTGCGATCGGGTGAAATGGCTATTTGCTTCGGCGGCCTGGCGCATACGATTGGCCAGGGAAACGTCAATAATCCACAATCTGTTGCCACACTGCTTGCCGGAGGACCGAATATTCGGCACCCCCGCACGCAAGATGTTTCTGTTGGCGCATCGATGTTGTGCGGAGTTTTTCTTCAGGAGCAAACCGGTCTAAATCCACTGACTGCCGCTCTGCCCCCCATCACTCACCTGAACCTGACCCTTCCCGGAAAGCTTCACAACCTGTCAGGCGTCGCACAGTTGATGATAGATGAAATGAATGCCGCATCAGCGGGCCAGGGCTACGTGGTAGAGCGCTTGCTGGAAGTGCTCTATGCACAGGCGGTACGCGCACATATCGAAGACAGCGATCATTCTGCTATTGGATGGTTCAGAGGTATAAAGGACCCTATGATCGGACGGGCGATTGCCTGTCTTCACGACCGCCCAGGCGAATACTGGTCAATAAATAAACTGGCAAGTGAAGTGGCTATATCCCCATCACGTTTCGCAGCGCGATTTTCTGCATCTGTTGGTGAAAGCCCTATCGCCTATCTCACTAAGTGGCGTATCAATCTTGCCTGCCAGAGAATCAAGAACAGCGGCGACAGCATTGAAAACATAGCCCGTCAATTGGGATATGAAAGCCAGGCTGCTTTTAGTCGCGTCTTTAAAAAATACACAAGCGTTTCTCCAACTGCATGGAGGGCGCAAGAACATCTGCATAAGTAGATTCTGAGACTTTTTCCATGCAGATAGTTGCCTTAGGACTTTCTCCTCTCGGCGGTCTTCCTGATCTATCACGAAGTTAAACCAATCCTACAATCTGACCGACGACAATATCGATACTCTCCCTCGTCCATATGAGGCTCAACACGATATTGATAATCTACCGATGCGATTTTCCTCGCAACTTAAAATCTCTCTTGCGATTTCCTAACCGGTTGGTTTTAGTGGATAATCCTAACTCTTCGATTTCTAACGTATTGATTTAACAGAATTCAGCATGAATAACCCTACACAACACAGAGCCAGGAAAAGGTTTGGCCAGAATTTCCTGCATGATCCCGGCATCATCCAGCGCATCATCCAGGTCATTGCTCCGCAACCTGATGACAACCTGGCGGAGATCGGCCCTGGACAGGGGGCAATCACAACCGAACTCCTGCCTCTGGTCATCCAGATGCACGCCATTGAACTCGACCGGGATCTGATCGAACCACTGGCACAGCGCTGTGCGACGCTTGGCAATCTACAGATCCATAACATCGATGCACTGAAATTCGACTTCTCCCAGCTGGCCGAACCGGAGAGACCCCTGCGGGTAGTTGGCAACCTGCCTTACAACATCTCCACACCGCTGCTGTTTCACCTGTTGGATCAGTCAGACAGCGTCAAGGATATGCATTTCATGCTGCAAAAGGAGGTGGTGGACCGAATGGGAGCCGACCCCGGATCCAAGAGTTACGGCCGCCTCTCGGTCATGCTGCAGGCCAGAGCAGAAGTGACACCCCTGTTCAACATTGGTCCCGGAGCGTTTAATCCTCCCCCGAAGGTCGACTCAGCCTTCGTCCGTTTAATCCCGCATGACAACCTGCCTTATCAGATCGACAATTGGGATAACTTCAGCCAAGTGGTTGCCGATGCCTTTTCACAACGTCGAAAAACGCTGCGTAACTGCCTAAAGAAGACACTGACTGCAGAAGCGATCGAGTCTGTCGATATCGATCCAGGGATACGCGCCGAGTCTCTCTCCATTGAAGAATTTGCCAAGCTGGCCAAACTGTTGAGCGATCCGCAATCGGACTGAAGCAACACTCCCGATAGCGACATTAACCAAAAAAGTTCATACAAGATCCCTAAGGGTATGAATTAGCGATCCTGCTATTTATTGAATACCACATCTTCCAGAATCACCGGATAGAAGTAGCCATAACCGAAATCCTTATTGGTAAACAATTGGCCTTTGGCAACAACCTCATCACCAACACTGATTCCGGCTTGAGTCGTTCGCAGAATGATCTTGTGATTCTTCGCCTGTTTACTACCGGTTCCATCTTCCAGATGCACCCAATCCCGACCCATGATCTGGCTGGAAACTTTTGATACCTTGCCTTTCACTTCTATCACACTGCCACTCAGCTCCTGCTTCTTCTCGAAGATCTGTTCTACCGTGAAGCGCCCTACCGGGTCACCGAGCTCGACGGGGGGCTGTGGCGCCGCGATCGGTTTCGGTGGCTGTTTGTTTTTTGACGGCTGAGCATGAGCCTTGGTGGGAAGGGTTTCACCTCTGCTGATGGCCTCGACAAACAGGATTCTGTCAAAGGTTCTGTTCAACGTCTTGCTGGTAAAATTCTCCATCAACATCTGTTCGTAAAAACTGATCTTTTCACCGACCTCAACCTGAGTCTCCGGCACGGCGATCCAGTAAACGCTGCTTGACTCCTCCACCCGGATATAGGTGTAACCGGCCGTGGAAATTGCCTCCAATACAATGGCCGTATGGGGGATTGCATCACGCTTCGGTGCCGATCCGGCAGTACCATACGCGCTGACATGCCCACTACCAAGCAGAAGCAACATCAATGCAACCCAGTAAATCGCTCTCGTTCTATTCATCATAGTTTTCTCTATTTTGTCTAACTTCGAAACAATCTCTGAGAATTGTTTCAGATCACCTTAACAGATAACCACATCAAATAAGGCCGTGTAGTATCGAAACTTAGGGGCTGTTAACGCAATCGCATAAATCAGAATCGAACCACACAGGTACAATCGGAACACGGCTGCAGGAACCGTTACATGGTATTACTGGTGAAACCCCAAAATCATTAGGTGTAAAAAATCTCTCTTGCAGCATACAAAGCATGAAAGAGCGGCACAAGCCATATATATTGTTGTTTACAGGCCAGGGATAATAAACTGGCAAAAACAAACTGATACTCCACACTCAAATTCACATCGAATAACCGATGAAACGATCCAGATCAGTCAACTGGAATGCAGTAATCCACTAACTCTACCGATCTGCTGAGTGTGACTGAATATCCTCAGAGGTTGGCTGGATCCAAGTTAAAGATGGCTCAATACCCCTTAACCTGCCGTTACCACCTGATTCACTTATTCAGCGTTGCCGGCTGCATAGCCTGCCTGATGGCACTGTTCAGCCACACCGCCAGGGCAAACAGCGGTTTTGAGGACCCCAACGATCCAAGTCTATTCGAGCCAGCAGCTGGCTTGAGTCCATCGGCCCAGGACAGGGGCCGGTAAGACGCAACTCCGTCAAGGCGGATGCTCATGAAAATGTAAAATCCTTTTACCACGCCCGCTACTGTCTCAGCTGCCACGAAGGACAGCAGAAAAATCTGCACTATGCCCGTACCGAACTGGTCTGTCGGGACTGCCACATATCGAAACCTGTGGCCGGCATAAACAACCCGAACGCAGCCGCCTTCGTGGAACACCGTTCTGAGAAGGTATGCGCCAAATGTCACAAAAACGCCGGCCCCGGCATGGGCAGCTATCTAATCCATGAGAAGCCCCCCTGGTCGAGTCAGACCCGGGAAGGATTCCCCGCCCTCTATTGGTCAACCATGGCAATTCTCGCTTTGGCATTTGGCGTCTTTCTCTTCTTCATGCCCTATACCTCTGTCTGGGCCTGGCGGGAAATCAGACAACATTGGCAGACGCGAGGGGAATCGAACAGCGCTGAAAGCCAAGCAGTCCTGATTGAACGTTTCACCCCAGGCGAACGTTGGCTGCATACCGTTCTTATCGTCTGTTTCATGCTGCTCTCCCTGACCGGCGTGGCTTGGATGACCATAGAGAGCGAGTTCGGTAAGTTGCTGGCGCTTCCATTCGGCGGTGCGGAAGGGGCGGTATGGGTCCATCGACTGTTCGGACTGCTGCTTCTGGGAATATTCAGCGCACATGTCATCTACCTGATCCGTTCTGCCGTTATCGGCAAACCGGGTTTTCTCAGAGGACCGGACAGCCTGGTCTGGACCTGGAGCGATTTCAAGGCGATTCATCAACATATGGCCTGGCTATTCGGCCGCAGAGAGCATCCGGTTTTCGACCGCTGGTCCTGGTGGCAGAAGTTCGACTACTGGGCGGTTTGGTGGGGATTGGTTATCGTTGGAACAACCGGCCTGGTAATGTTTGATTCCGTGCTCACCACATCGGTACTGCCCGGATGGATGATGAATGTGGCCCGCTGGATCCACAAGGTGGAGGCCATATTGGCCATGGCTCATATTTTCGTCGTGCACTTTTTTATCGAGAGCTATCGCCCCAGCGCCTTTCCATTGAATGCACATATCTTTCACGGCGCAGCCGAACTTGAGGCATTGAAGCAGGAGCATCCCGCCTGGATCGAACGCCTGCAGCAAGAAGGCAATTTACAACAACGGATCATTACCCAACCTCCCCGCGCAGTGCAGATTGCTTTCTTTGGATTTGGTTTGAGTATGGTCGCCCTGGGGCTGTTGCTGCTCCTGAGCATGCTGCTGTTTGCACTGGAATTGAGTCTCTAACCCAGTGCCAGTCTGATCCGGGAACTCACCACTTGGGACAGCGGGTGAAGACGAATTGATAAGTTTTGTCTTTCCAGGCCCCACCCCAGATCCGGGTGAGATGCATCTCTTCCCCTTTCAGGCGCAGAATTTCAGTCACCGGTGTGCCCCAACCTCGAACAGTCTTGGCCTCGCACTCGGTATAGTCGTCATTGCAGTTGAGATCGGCCCGGTGGGTGCGTCCACTTCGGCCACCGCGGATAAAAAGACTTCCTGGCTTGACCGCATAGTGGGTGATCATGCGCTTCTTCTCGCGACACCAATCACCATTCAGACCAACAGGTTGTTGGGTCGCTTCACTCTGCGCCGCTTCCGCCAGCAATTCCTTAGCCGGAAGAAGTGCAAAAAGAGTCAGCAACGCTGCAAGCCAGCGTCTCTGAAATCGTGTTTGATGAAACAACTTCACGCCTTGCCTCCCGAAGAATAGTCA
>JAHRHW010000376.1 GCA_019100305.1 Candidatus Thiodiazotropha taylori
ACCAGGTCAGGGTCTGTAAAGACGAATCCAAATGGACGACCCTGGTAAAACTTTAACAGAAAATAGTAACTTCGACAGTGGCAAGTTCAACCGTATTGGAGCGTGGTGAAGCAAATCTCACTTTAAATCGGCTAACCGGACAATTCGCTTTCAGGGCTTCTGAGTGTTTTAAGCCTCGCTCAGGCTGATAACAGGATAATTGCTCGACTGCTTGAAAAACCAATAGGGTCGTTGTGGAAAAACATCAGTTTAGATCAGCACTACTACTGGGTATCTCAATCGGTATACTAGGCGCGCTTATCGGCCTTATGCCGATCGGTACTGCCTGGGAGGAAGATTCAGGGCTGGGTCTGCTGTTCAAGTTGCGCGGCCAAAGAGCGGCGCCTGAATCAATTGAGATCATCTCGATCAATGGAGAAACGGCGGCACAACTCGGGCTAGGTGAAGAGATCCCGGATTGGCCTCGCAGCCTGCATGCGGATCTGATCAACCAACTCAATCAGGCTGGCGTCAGGCTGATCGTTTTCGACATCTTTTTCAAAAAGGCCAGAGCAACCGAATCGGACCATCAGCTTGCGGAAACCATTCGCCAAAGCGGCAACATTCTGCTGGTCTCCTACCAGCAACAGCAACAGATCAAAAACAGCGATGGCACCCACATCGTCGAACAGCTGATTCCCCCCACGGCCATGCTGGCCGACGCGGCGCTCGAACTCGCGCCCTTCGTACTGCCCAAGGTACCGGTCAAGGTCAGCCGGTTCTGGATCTTCAGCGGCAACCAACAGCTACTCTCCCTGCCTGCTGCGGCACTGCTGCATGCCGCCGATCCCGCAGGCAACAGACTGAAACAGCTATTGCTTGAATCCCTGGATGCGCAGAGTCCACCGCTGCAAGCGCCGAACCTGACAGATCTGCATGAGACCGCGCTGTTCATTCGCCACCATCCCGCGCTGATCGATCACATGAAAATCCAACTGGAGGAGCAGCATAAGCTGAGGATGTCGAATCTCCGCTATCAGCAGATGCAATCTCTGATGGATCTGTTTGACGCCCCGGCCTACCCCCATCTCAACTTCTATGGGCCACCAGGCAGCATCAAAACCCACACCTTTCAGGAGATTCTCGCATCACCGGCCGACTCATTGAATCATCTGCGGGGCAAGACCCTCTTCATCGGCTATGCGGGGGACTATCAACCGAAGCAGAAAGATGGCTTCTACACAGTCTTTTCCCAATCCAACGGCCTGGATATCAGTGGTGTTGAGCTTGCAGCCACGGCCTACGCCAATCTGCTTCACCAGGAGACGCTGAATCGCCCCCATGCAGGCTGGCTCGCGCTCTTGCTGTTCACCTTTGGCGTGGCAATCAGTCTCCTGTTTCGCTACAACCCGGGAGTCAACGGAATCATCGTAGGCCTGGTGGTTGGCAGTGGTTATTTCGGCTCTGTCCATCTGCTGTTCAACCACTTCAATCTGTGGCTGCCCTGGTTCATCCCGCTCATCATTCAACTACCAGCGGCCCTGATCTACAGTCAGATCTGGCACTATCAACAGATGCGCACCAGCCGGGAACATCTGCGTCGTCTGTTTGGTTACTATCTGCCGGGTGATGTGATTGAGAAACTGGCCCGGGATAACAGACAACCAGCCGGCCTGATCGAATCAGCCTACGGGGTATGTCTCTCCTCCGATGCACAGAACTACACAGCGATGGCGGAAAAGATGGAGCCGAAAGCGCTGCAGGAGTACCTGAACCGCTATTTCAAAATCCTCTTTACTCCGGTACGGGCCAACAAAGGCATCGTTTCGGATGTGGTCGGAGACGCAATGCTCGCCATCTGGCCGGCGACCGAGATCAATCACAATCTGGAACAGCTGGCCTGTGATGCAGCCTTGAAGATCGGCACGGCGATCGAGCACTCCGACCTTGAACCCAAACTCTTCACCCGCATCGGCCTTCACTCAGGTGAACTGGTGATGAGCCATGTGGGGGCCATCGACCATTTCGAGTACCGTGCGGTGGGAGACATGGTCAACACCACCTCCCGCATCGAAAATCTCAACAAACTCTTGGGCACCCGGATTCTCGCCTCGGAGGAGTTCGTCAAACACCTGAAGGGCATCCAGACCCGGGAACTGGGTCTGTTCACTGTCTCGGGCAAGGAGAAGCCGATCAAGATCTTTGAGATTGCCGCCAAATCAGACGCTGTCGACGCCACAATGCTCAGTCTTCACCAGGCTTTTGCGGAAGCGCTGCTGTTGTGGCAAATGGGCGAGCGCGCAGCGGCCCACAGGAAATTCCAATCGATCGCTGAGGATTTCCCTTTGGACGGCCCAACAAATTACTACATCAACCAGTTTGCTGAACGGAGAAGCGCTCAAAAGAGCAAATACTAATCATTCTCATCTTTTCTGTGGAAAGTTTGATCAATACCACTGTATAGAATGAGGAAATGTATGGTGCTGCATTCGACTTCGTGAATAAAATGCCTAAAATGTAAATCATTGTTTATAAAAAAGGACGAACACGGACGTTGTCACAACCATCGGGAAATGGAGCATGGTTACACCATACACAATAACAACTACATTCAAACGTCTGTTCATCTTTTGGCTACTCAGCCTGAGCGCCAGCACCACTCTCCACGCCGATGATTGCCAGCCAGTGGTCGCCCGTATGGTTTCACTGCAGGGTGAGGCGGAAGTCCGCAGGTCCGAGGCTGACTCATGGAGTTCGGTCAACCGGGATTCCAGTTTCTGCCCGGGAGACCAGTTGCGGGTTAAGGACAACAGCCGAGTCGGTTTGCAACTCAACAACGAAACATTTCTCCGCTTGAGCGAACAGAGCAACATCCGTTTTGCCCCACCGGCAGACCAACAGACCAGCTGGCTGGAGATCATCAAGGGTATCGCCCACTTCATCAGTCGCATCACCCGCCCAGCACAGGTCAACACCCCTTACGTGAATGCCTCGATCGAAGGTACCGAATTCACTCTAGAGGTCACTGACAGCGCAACACTGATCAGCGTTGCCGAAGGCAAAGTGCGGGCGCATAACAGCCAGGGGGAAGCCCTGCTCAGCAGTGGCGAGATGGCAGAGACAAGCCAGGGCAATGCCCCTGTGATCAGTCAGATGGTCAATCCATTGGATGCGGTACAGTGGGCACTCTACTATCCGGCAATCATCGATTTCACCCGCCAGGGATCTTCGGCCAATGAATCGATCAATCGATCCTACCAGGCCTATCGCCAGGGTAAGCACTCGGAAGCCTTTGAACTGCTGGAGAGATCAGCCAGTGAAAAGGATTCGGACACGCTGAACTTCCGAGCGGCCCTCAATCTTTCGGTTGGCCGAATTGAAGCTGCCACCCGGGACATACAGCAGTTACTGGCTGACGATCCAAAGAATGCCACTGCCCTGGCCCTGAACTCGATCGTCGCCACCATCCAGAACCAACAGGAGTCAGCACTGAGCTCGGCACAGCAGGCTGTCGCTGCCTCCCCCGAATCGACCACGGCACTGCTGGCACTCTCCTATGCCAGACAGTCCCGCTTCGAACTGGATAAGGCCCTCGAAGCGGCAACCGAGGCCACTCAACAGGCCCCCGACAATGCACTGGCCTGGTCCCGCTTGTCACAACTTCACCTGATGTTCCGCCAGATGGATGAAGCGACTGCAGCAGCGCAGAAGGCTGTGGAGATCAATCCACTAATCGCCCTGAGCCAGACCACCCTGGGCTTTTCCCACTTGATCGAGCTTGACCTGGAAGCTGCCCGGCAAGCCTTCCAACAGGCCATCTCACTAAATCAGGCTTCACCCATGCCGAGACTTGGCCTTGGACTGGTGACGATCCGCGAAGGCGACCTGAGCGAAGGCCGGCAACTGCTGGAGACCGCGGTCCATCTCGATCCGGGCAATGCCCTGTTGCGTAGCTATCTGGGCAAGGCCTACTACGAAGAGAAGCGTAATGATGAGGCTGGAAAGCAGTTTGAACTCGCGAAACAGCGGGACTCTCTCGACCCGACAGCCTGGTTCTATGATGCGATTCTGAAGCAGAGTGAAAATCGCCCTGTAGAAGCCCTGACAGACATCCAACATGCCATTGATCTGAACGACAACCGTGCTATCTATCGCTCTCGTTTACTACTGGATGATGATCAGGCTTCGCGAAATATCAGTCAGGCTCGTATTTTTACAAATCTTGGAGCTGATGGTGTCGCTCGAAA
>JAHRHW010000377.1 GCA_019100305.1 Candidatus Thiodiazotropha taylori
TATACAATTCTATGTATATGTCCTCATGGTTCTTTTTTGTGCCATATAGGACTATTTGGAGTCAGTGGGAAAAGTATTGTGTTGATATGACACTTGAGGGTAAATCTACGGTTAAGATTCCTCAGGTTTCTCCTTCAGCTTTTTTGTTTCAGAATACGGCTCAAGCAGAAGGTGTTTCTTCATTACCTTTGAGGGCATATAACCATATCTGGAATAAGTGGTTTAGAGATTTTGATTACTCTACTGAAGTTCCTCTCACAGATGCTACTAAGAAGTATGTCGCTCATCACAAAGATACCTTCACGACTATACGTAAGCATGCTGCTACTGATTCTCAGGTGACGATCGAACCTGTTGTACTTGGTACTGGTGATAGTCCTGATCCAATGAACCTTGGCACTCGTTCTTTTGGTGATGATAGTTCATTCACATTTGATATGGATCAATTCCATACTCGCGAGGATCTATTCCATGAAAGGAAGAAAGGTAGATTTTTTGGTGATGATTATCATAATGTCATGCGTAGAATGGGTGGTATGGTTCGGAGATCCGATGACGACACTCCTGAGTTACTTTGTCAGTATCAACGAAGAATTGCTAATCATGACGTTGTTTCTACTGGTGATGAAACAGATCTTGGCAAGTATAAGGGTTATCATATAGGTACTAAAAGAGATCGATTTCCAGCTCGAGTTTTTCGTGAACATGGTATTATTTTAGGTCTTACCGCGGTTCGATTTGAACCAGTGTCTAGGTATTGGACTCCTACTGAAGACTTGGACCCTATAGGTTACGGTTATGTACCTAATGATTTTCCTTATGCTAACAGGTGGTTTGGTCAACATCTTACGAAAGATTTACCAATATTTCGTAGACAACTTGCGTCAGGTACTACTCAGAAAGGTAGTGATATTATGGGTGTGGTTGAGTCACATCAGAATTTACGTAGATGCCATGATATGTGTGATAATTCGATAGGTGATATTTGGAAAGCTTGGTTACCTACTTTGCCTGATATTGGTGATTCTGACACTGATCTTAGTAAGTGGATTTATGCTAACCAGACTACGTATATTTCTACGATCGATCAGGAAGTATTTAAGGGTAATCCTGGGTATCATTTCATATTGAAGAACCATTCCAGGATGTCTAAGTTATCTCAGATTCCGCCGTTTGCTAGAGAAGTTAATCGCAAGCACTGACCAGGCCTCTCATGAAGGTTTCTCGGACCCTTCAATAAAAAAAACCGAGATTTCACCACGCGCAGCGTATACTTGATTATAGATAGTGTTATCTCTGGAATTTATCATGCAAAAGCGCAAATTATTTACTGTTGGTGCAAAGTGGAATAGTGAGATTAGATATGAAGCTCGTCAGTGGAATAACTGGGTTTATCGTATTGAGGTAGAAACTTATTTAATTAAGGTTTATGGTGGTAGGACCTGGTTTATAACTTTGACTTATAACGATGACTCTTTAGCTCAGAGGCTTTATTTATCAAAATATAACCCTCAGGTCACTTTAGAGCATATTTGTCGCAGAGACGTCTCCAGATTTCTTGATGCATTACGTAAAAGACATGAATTTAGATATATAGCTACTGTTGAATATGGTAAGAAGAATAATCGTATACACCATCATCTCCTGGTGCATTGCAGTGATGATGTCACTGCTCGTTCATTACCTGCTTGGCACTATGGGTTTTGTACTGTAAAATTAGTGGACGATTACAGGAAAGCTTCTACGTATATCGCTAAATATCTAGTTAAACAGAAGGAGAGAATAAAATGTTCATCACAGTACGGTTTGACGATAATCAGATACTTAAAATCGAAACGGCGGTTGGAACTATTGAGGATAGTAAGGGTGAAAAAGTACCTAACGTTGCTTCGGCGGTATTCCAAAACAAGCCGGACTCCGACGAGATCCTTGATCACGCGTGTTACATCACAGTTGCCGCAGTTGAAGGAGCCTTACTCCACTATTTTAGCAAGCAATATGCAGAAGAAGATGTATTAGAACCTTACGACCATTCTGCTACCGAGCCAGAATAGGAATAGCGAGCTATTCCTCAAATTGGGGGGGTTCCACGTGGAACCCTAGAAGTATTGGGGGGGACCCAATATGAAGAATCTTCATGAATTTATAAGAACTAGAAACGTAATTTCTCCTCCAAATCGTGATTGGTATCAATCTACGCCGACACCTAATGGTAATTTTCCATCTAGATCTACTTTAGTTCACAAAATTGGCGTTACTTATCATAACGTTGACCCTTCTATTGCGGTAGGTGTTGATATTGCAATACAGTTTAACGTTGGTGGCGCTGCTCAGATGGAAACTGATTATGAGATCATTCCTGATAAGTATTGGTTTGCTGCAACTTCTCATCCTTATCAAAAAGAATTCGCTGTATTAGCAGATTCTTCTTTTACTTTCTCGTTTAAGTCCTATCGTCCTGATCAGACTCCAAATGGTTTAGCGTCTATCAATTTTCGTGTTTGTGAAGGCAAAATCGTATATTACAAAACGCCTGCATATTTAATACACGGTGGTTTCAATCCCATCGGTCTTAATGTTGAATATTCTTTAGATTTTGATAATAAATCATCGTTTAAAGATTGGACTCCTGGCTCTCCAATTGATATAAAGTTATCCACATATGAGCAAATTTTCCCGGCTGGTAATCCTTATTTTGGATTCCGCTTATATCCTTATAGAAATTGGTAATGATTATTTTTATACCTAGGGGGGTTTATGAAATATATCGAAGAATTTACGGAATACGTCGACCTTCTGGAAGATACCCACAGCTTGAAGATCTCGAACTACCGTATAGTCCCACATGGGATAATGATTTTCTTGGACCGATATCAGGCTACAGAAAAGCCAAAATTCCGTTGTTTGATCCCTTTCGAAGACATAAAAACTTTAGAGAATCACCGGGATTTCCAGTGCCTGTGCGAGGACCTCGTCACTTTACCTACAAAGGAATAGAGTTTGATGAACTCCCTAAAACAACACCTATTGTCACAATTAGGCCAACTCGAAACAAATCAATTGGGGCGCCTAGAACGATTTACATCCGTGATCGATCAAATCAAAGAGTTAGACCTGAATACCATAGACGGCGACGGGATAAGAAAGTTGGAAGAGGGTATAGGCGATTACTCTCGTTCGTTAATAGAACTTACGGACGATTTGACGAGTTTGTCGAAGTCGCTGATGCATTTGGCAACAATGTTGGACCAGTGGAAACTCTCACAGCCCTCGCAGTAAATGAAGCTGTTGATTTCGCTTACGGTGCTCGTGCTAGAGCTTTAAGAAAACATATATATTCTAAGAAATGGTATGTATTACCAGTTGGTATTGATGCTATAACTGGCGGATACGGATTATATTAATGACTACAGAACATACACAAAATTGGTGGACGCCTCTTGTAAAAAAGGGTGTGCAATCTGCTGTTTCAGGATTAGTTACTGGTTTGTCATCTGGTATTGCTGCTAGGACATATAAAGGTGTTTCTGGTGGTGCTGCTTTTCAGAATGCTGGATCTCAGTTAGGTAACATTCATGAAAATATGTATGGTAATCCTGATAGGCAGTTTAATTCTCAGTGGTCTTTGAATCAGCAACAGAATGATCATGAAACTCATCTTCAATGGATGCGTGATGCTACTCAGTTGGAAATGCAGAAGATGCAAATGAAACATGATGCAATAATGAGTTCTGTATCTAAAGGGCACCAGGGCGTTAAAGAAGTTATTGATTTTTTTCGTGGTAAAGAAAAGAGTCAGTTTTGGAAAGAATATCAGCGCATAATGCAAGGTCAATAATATGTATCGTCGTCGCAGTTTTTATCGTGGTGGTTTTCGCCGGCACTATGGTTATCGATATCATCGTAGACACTATGGTGGTTTTCGCAGAGGTTATGGTAGATTTCATAGAAGAGGTCGTTATCATTTCGCTGGGACTCGTCTCTAATGTCTATTGTAAAGCGTTACCACTATCCTTGGCATCATCGTACTTTTACTGCTGGTAAGATTGGTGATTTAGTGCCGATTTTTCGTGCTGAAGTTACGCCAGGTGATACTTTTAAAGGTCATATAGGTCAGCTTGCTAGATTTTGGCCAGCTCAGACTCCGTTATACAATTCTATGTATATGTCCTCATGGTTCTTTTTTGTGCCATATAGGACTAT
>JAHRHW010000378.1 GCA_019100305.1 Candidatus Thiodiazotropha taylori
AGTTGGCCGGAATGGAGTCCCTGGTTGATGCATGAACCGGAGACACGTCTCGAATATTCAGATGCACCAGATCAGCAGGGCGGCTGGTACAGCTGGGATGGAGAGACGGTTGGTGCAGGGCGTTTGACCCATGTGAAGTTTTCAGGCTCAGAGAGAATAGAGCAGAAGATTGAGTTCCTGCGCCCGTTCAAGTCGGTCAGTCAGGTCTGGTGGGAAATGGAGCCACTGGATGAGGGTAGCACTCTGGTGCGTTGGAATATGTCAGGCAGCATGCCTTTTCTGTTCCGCTTCATGACGAAAAAAATCGCCGAATATGTGGGCAAGGATTACGATACCGGTCTGGCAATGTTACGCGGTGTGCTTGAACCTGGTGCGGAGTATCCCAGTTTCAGCTTTGAAGGTATTGTCGAGATGCCGGCAACAACAGCCTTGACCATTCCATTTGAAGGTGATCTGGAGACGATGAAGACCGCGATGAAGGAAGGGTTCTCGAAGCTGGGTGAATATGCGGCGGAGAATCAGCAGCTGAGCAGTGGCTGCCCCTTTACCTGTTACCATGAAGTTGACTTGCAGACGATGCATTTCAAGTGCGATATGTGTCTGCCGGTCAATCAGGACGTGGCACAATCCGGATTCAAGCTGAAGCAGTTTCCTGCAGGCCGCTATTACAAAACCACCATGAAGGGGAGTTATCAGTTTCTCGAATTGGCTTGGTATCAAGCTTATAGCCACCTGCAGATGCAGAAGATCAAGCCGCGGAAAAAAGCAGCCTCATTCGAATTCTATGAGAATGATCCGAACGAAGTCGGTCACACTAATGAAATAACAACGTCAATCTATGTGCCGGTTAAGTAGAAGATGGCGGTGGATGGCTTGATCGCTCAGGTTGAACTCAGTGGTCTATGGTGCTTAAGCTGAAGTTTGTTTTTCGCTCAACACTAGCCACTGAGCACAACCCGATGATTGAGGCCGAAGCCTTTACTTGGGCTGGGCTTTTGCAACCGGTCCAATATATTCGATCTCGAAAGTCAGGGTTTCATTGGGGCCGATCTTTTTGCCGGCACCTTTTTCGCCATAGGCCAGTTCCGGTGGCATCACAACAACCCACTTTCCACCAGGCTGCATTCTGGTGATAGCTTCACGGAATCCTGGCACAACACTGTTAAGACTGAACTGAGTCGGTTTTCCTCTTGAGTGGGAGCTGTCGAAGACAGTGCCATCGATCAGTTTACCTGTGTAGTGCACTTCGACCCGCTGATCCGCTTTCGGCTGCGCTCCGTTGCCCGGCGACATCACCTCATACTGGAGGCCGTTTTTGAGGACCGTCACGCCCGGTTGTTTGGCGTGTTCCTCGCGATACTTGGCGCCTTTGGCAAGGTTCTCTTTGGCCAGTTCAGCTCGCGCCGCTTTGGCGTCCGCATAGAATTTTCCGAGTGCGGCCTGCATCTCTTCCTGGCTGAGCTGAGGCTGCTTCTTTGCCAGAAAATCGGATACGGCGGCGGCGAAAGCATCTGCATCCACATCGCGGATATCCTGGGCAATCAGCATCTGTCCGATTTGCAGGCCAATCGCATAACTGTACTTCTGTTTGTGGGTATTCAGTTCGACGGCAAAACCGGTCTGTGCAAAGCAGAGAAGCAAACTGAAGAAGATCAGAAACTTGTTTTTCATAGTCTTGAATTTTTTCCTGTTTGGATTTAAGGAGCCTCTGATAAGTCCGTCATTGGGGCGAATGCCGGAGTCCATCTGTTTGATTTTTCTGGATCCCGGCATTCGCCCCAATGACGAAAGTGGAATACTCAGAGGTTTGTTGGTTACAAAACGTCTACTCAGACAGTCGCATGATAACAATAGTTCGATAGCGCCATCATCCCTGTTTACTCTCTGTGTCGTCGATTTCCCCGCGGGATGGCAGCGATTGGGCAATGATATAGATCGGCCGTCGCTTGACCTCTCTGTAGATCTCTGCAATGTACTCTCCAATCAGTCCCAGTCCAAGCAGTATCATACTGCCCATCACCAGTATCAGTAGTATGACGGTTGGAAAACCGGCTTCGGCGTAGCCTTGCCCTTTATACCATAAGGTCTGAATTGTCAGTCCTAAACTGAAAACCAGGCCGGCAAATCCAAACCAGGTCACAATCCTGAGCGGTAATGAGGAGAAACTGATGATGGTGGTGCGCGCCAGTCTCAGCAAGTGTCCCACACCCCAATGACTCTCTCCGGCATTACGGGATGGTGGATCAAATTCGATCGCGATCGACTCAAAGCCGAGCCAGGTGGTCAGACCGCGAAAGTAACGGCCGACTTCCGGCAGTGCGATGTATTGATCGATTGCCTCCCGGTCGAGCAGTTTGAAATCACTGGCCCCATCCAGTTTCATGCCGCTGGAGAGATTGAAAAGTCGATAGTAGAGTCGTGCGCCCAGGCGCCGCAGTGATGACTCATCCTGGCGCTTGCGTTTCACTGCCTCAACCACTTTGATCTTGCCGCTCTGCCAGTGTTCGATCATTTGCGGGATGAGGGGTGGAGGGTGCTGCAAATCCGCATCCATCACCACAGCAGCCCGACCGTTTGCTGCGCGAAGCCCTGCCAATATCGCCGCCTCCTTGCCAAAGTTCCGGCTGAAGCGTATCGCTTTGATCGGGATGGCGCTGCTGTTTGCCAGCGTGTTGATGGTCTGCCAGCTGTTGTCTGTCGAGCCGTCATCGATCAGCACGGCCTCGAATTGTGTGTCACCGCCGGCCAGGCACCGCTCCAGGTTTTGCCAGAATCCCGATAGAGCGGATTGCTCGTTATAGATGGGAACAACCAAGGAGATCAACATGTCAGGCTCCGGCTTTTGAGGCGAATATGTAGCGTCTCATCGTAACAAAGTTAATCACAATGATAATAGTCTCGGTGATCAGTTTGGCGGCCACGGGATGGAGTTGCAGCAGATCGATAAAAGCCAATAGCAGAATGATGCTGAGCGTATACGAAACAAGCCACAGGATCAGATATTGAATGATCTGTTGTCGCATCGCCTGGGGAGTGAATTGCCGATCCTCGAAAACGATCAGCTTGTGTCCGGCAAATGCAACCAGGGCACCGACAATCCTGGCGACGGTCTGTGCAGGCACGATGCCGATGTGGGAATAGGTGAGAAAGAAAACCAGGAAGTCCACCACCCAGGAGGCGCCGCCCACCAGCAGATATCTCAAAAACTGTTGGCTCAATACCTTGTTTAGCAGGGTTTTGATGCGACTGGTGGTCATGGTTTTACAGACAGTAAATCGTTGCAGACAGTAGCCTGTTGATTGGGCAGCAGACGGATTGGTGAATAGGCGGAACGGATCAGCAGGCAGCTCTGTTTGGCTGCCAGATCACGGCTGTTTCGATCCTCATAGTCGAGCGTCAGAGTAAAGCGATAATGGTCTGCCGATTCAGCTTCAACGGCTGCGAGTTTGCTTTTGATGCGTTTCGGCTTTTGCGGGGTGATCAGAATGATCTGATGCTCAAGATCCTCGGCCGGGTGAACGGAGTGTCCATGAATCTGCAATCTCTGCTCGCTTGGCAGACTCAGGCTGAGTGATCCCAGGCCTGCTTCAAACAGAGGCGGATAGGGAGGCGAGATGGCGACGGTGAGGACTTTCGGCGCCTTTGGCTTGGGTTTTTTTCCGCTTTTTATCCGCTCCGAGATATTGAGAACACATTGGCAGTCGTGGTCATAGCGCCAGAGACTTTTCTGTTCGGTGTCGATTGACCTGAGGTTACGGGAATCCATAAAGAGTGGAAGTTTTTCGCTCGATTCTCCCGATACTCTGGCCTGGGCGTAGCGGGCGCCGTTGAGCACCGTGTCCAGATAGTAAGCGTCTTTGATCTCCTTGGAATAGAATATCCCTCCGCTCGGCGGCTGCAGAAAAAACTCATACACAGCGTCGAACTGGCTGACTCTGGGTTGCATGGCCTGTTGTGCCTGCCATGCCTGTATTCCTGCTGAAGCGGTGAAGAGTATTAGGATCACTGATTTCAAACCAGTCTTCAGGGATTCCGTGTTTGCCAGGGCGATGATCAGTGTCGTCGTGAAAAGCCACCAGGGAAGCAGCAGATAGCGGTTGGCTTCGGTGATGCCGGGGTGCTGTGTCAGGGGAAGTAGTGGCAGCATGACCGCGAGCAGCGCAACGACCATCAGCGGTATGTTGAGTC
>JAHRHW010000379.1 GCA_019100305.1 Candidatus Thiodiazotropha taylori
TTTCAATCGTGCCGTCGAGATCTACACTCAACTGGCCAAGCAGGGCGATGCCGAGGCGCAATTTGCACTGGGAGGGCTCTATCGTGGCGGTCGCGGTGTCAAGAAGGATTATGCCAAGGCGCTCCACTGGTACCTGAAAGCCGCCAATCAGGAGCATACCGAAGCCCAGTACACCACCGGCACCATGTATGAGAACGGCTGGGGAATTGATGCGGATTCAGCAGTCGCCAGCGAATGGTACGATAAAGCCGCGATTCAGGGTCATCGATTGGCCAAGAAGCGCTTGGAAAATCTCTCCACCACCTCTCCGGTGACAGGCTTGAGCGACCAGCAAGCGGCTGAATTTCTCAATCGCGCGGCGGCAGCAGGCAAGAGTGAAACCCTGAAACGCATTCTGGCATCAGGTCTCTCTCCCGATACCCGGGATGAGTTCAGTCGTAGCGCCCTGCATGAGGCGGCGATCAATGGTCGAACAAATGCCGTTGAAATCCTGCTTGCAGCGGGTGCCAACCCGAATACCAGTGACAGCCTCGGGGACACCCCACTCCATTCCGCTGCCGGATTGGGGTACGCATCGATTGTGCGCGGCCTGATCAAGGCTGGCGCCAAGACTGAAACCCTGGACGCCAATGAAAATACACCTTTGTTGGTCGCCACCGGCAGAAAACACCTTGAGGCCATCAAGGCACTGCTTGAAAATGGTGCCAGTGTGAATGCCAAAAACCGAAAAAAACAGACCTCACTGGATATGGCACTGCTGCGCAATGACAAAGCAATTGCGAGACATCTTAAGGCCGCTGGTGGTATCGCAACCCAGACTCAAAACAAAACCAAAGAGTTCCCGGATCTTGCAAAGATCTCCGCATCAATTTCCCTGTCGAATGATAACCCGGATAACCAGAGCAATCCGTTTGCCGGCTGGAGCACCTTGCATCTTGCAGCCTGGCGTGGCCAGAAACCTTTGATCGAGGCACTGCTTAAACAGGAGAGTGATCTCGACACACTGGACCCTGAAGGATTGACCCCACTCAGCCGAAGCGTATGGCAAGGCCACGATGAAGTGACAACCTTACTGCTTGATCATGGTGCCAATCCCAATCTGGCGGCCAGCGGCAGCCCTACCCCTCTGTTGCTGGCCTGCCGTGAAAACAACCTGAAACTGGTAAAGCTGTTGATCGCGCGTGGTGCGAAAATTGATGTCTCCGGCAAGCATGAGATAACGCCACTGCATTTGGCGATCGAGCAAAAGAATCTGGAATTGGTAGAGCTGTTGATCAGGAACAATGCCCGATTGTCAACCACCACCGATACCGGCATCACGCCATTGATTCTGGCTGTACTCAAAGCCCAGCCTGAAATCGTCAATATTTTGCTTTCGCGCGGAGCCTCACCGGATCAGGCAGACAAAAAGGGCCGGACTCCGCTCTACCATGCGATTGGTGTTGGTGATCCTACTGTTTTTCATCAACTGTTGAAGAGTGGTGCAAAAATCGAATTGCAGGCTGATGATGGACTTACCCCCATGATGCGCGCCGCTGCAAACGGTCATGCCGACATGGTGGAAGAACTGATTCCCCGTGAGGGTTATGTGGACCGGCTGAGTAACAATGGTAATACGGCATTGATGCTGGCAGCCAGAAGCGGTTCGCTAAACACGCTGAATATCCTGTTACGCTATTCGGAAAACCTGGAACATCGCAATAATGCGGGGAACAGTGCCCTGATGCTCGCAGCAGAACAGGGACATCTCTCCATTGTAAAACGTCTGCTGGAGATGAAAGCCAACGCCCACCATCTCAACCTGCGACGTGAGAGTGCCGAAGACCTCGCCCGACAGGGAAATCATGATGAAGTGGCTGAGTATATCGATGCCAATAAAGGCAGTGGCGGATTGCTCGACTTAATGCGCTAGATTCATTTAATCAACAAAATTATACCAAGCACTGCTAGAAGATGTGAACGGATCAAATGATTGATTGAAGTGTTGGCGTGTATTTGCGGTGATTTGCGCAATTTGCGACTAATCTGTAATACAGACTAGATCCGGCGGTAGCTCAGAAAACAGGCATCACTCCTCGCCCGACTCTTGATCCAGCTTGCGCAGAAACGCCAGTTTTTCGGCAATTTTAATCTCCATGCCCCGATCCACCGGGGCATAGTAGTGGCGACCGCTCAGCTCTTCCGGCATATAGTTTTCACCCGCTGCATAGGCATGGGGTTCATCATGGGCATACCGATAGGCCTTACCATAATCGAGAGACTTCATCAGTTTGGTCGGTGCATTGCGAAGTGCCAACGGCACCTCCAGTGAGCCTGATGATTTGGCATCCGCCAGGGCACTTTTCCAAGCCATATAGACTGCGTTGCTTTTTGGCGCGCAGGCCATGTAGACCACAGCCTGGGCAATTGCCAGCTCCCCTTCCGGACTGCCCAGCCGCTGCTGGACATCCCAGGCATTGATCGCCAATTGCAAAGCTCGGGGATCCGCATTGCCGATATCCTCCGATGCCATTCTGACCACCCGGCGGGCCACATAGAGGGGATCGCAACCACCATCGATCATCCTGGCCAACCAGTAGAGTGAGGCATCCGGTGAGGATCCACGAACTGATTTATGCAGTGCAGAGATCTGGTCATAAAAGGCCTCGCCACCCTTATCGAAACGACGCAGGGTACCACTTGCCACCTCCTCGACCGTCGCCATTGCGATCTGTTTCGAATCACTCAGATCGGCGGCAATCTCAAGCAGGTTGAGCCCCCTTCGGGCATCTCCGTCGGCCGCTTCAGCAAGTAAGGCCAGCGCCCGTTTTTCGATACTCAGCTGCCTGGCACCAAGACCGTTCGACGCATCGTCCAACGCCTGCTGGAGGATCTTTTCGATCTCGCTTTTTGTCAGCGCTTTGAGAACGTAGGTACGGGCTCTTGAGAGCAGCGCGTTATTCAACTCAAACGATGGATTCTCAGTGGTTGCACCGATGAACACCACCGTGCCGTCCTCTACATGAGGCAGAAAGGCATCCTGTTGTGATTTGTTGAATCGGTGAACTTCATCAATGAACAGCACCGTCGGCCGCTGTTGTTGCTGCTGAAACAGTTTCGCTTTCTCTACCGCTGCACGGATCTCCTTGACCCCGGATAGTACGGCGGAAAGGCTGAGAAACTGCGCACCGGAATGCTCAGCAATCATACCAGCCAGGGTGGTCTTGCCGGTGCCGGGGGGTCCCCAGAGTATCATCGAGTGGAGACGATCCTCTTCGATCGCTACCTGGAGAGGTTTACCAGAGCCGATGATGTGGCTTTGGCCGATGAACGCAGCCAGCTTGCGGGGTCGCATACGGTCTGCAAGAGGTCGAAACTCCTCAACCGGGTTTTGCGTAAAAAGATCCTGATCCTGAGCCGTCATAGATCGCCAATCAGGTCGATCAGAGGGGGTGGTTCGAATTCAAACAAAGCATCATCCAACTGAGGATTGCGTTGCATATTATCGAAGAAAAATCGGGTTACCTGGCCAAAATTATCAAACATCTCCATGCGTTCGAGGCGACTCTCCTGGAGTGCCAGGCGAACACTGGAAAACTGAGCCTCTTTGCCTTTCGGAATCAGCTCAACCCAGGTCAGTTCACTCTCTACGCCCAACTCGTTGATCTTAAAGTGCTGGGAGATCGGTCCTGTACCACTCAGAAGTTGTGCCGGCGTACCATCCAAGACCGCCGCTTGGCTGCGGTGTGATACCTGCTCCAGTTCAATATCGTGCAACCAGACCCGATCTCCGTCAGCAACGATCAACTGCTCACTGGGTGTCTGATACTCCCAGCGCAACTGTCCGGGGCGTCTTAGATAGAAGACGCCGTTACTGGCATAGACCTGATCGTAATCCGGCTGTTGCAGGGTCTGACGAAAGTCGGCTTTGAGGGTTTTCAGATCCTGCAAAAAAGTCTCAAGCTGGCTGATTCCACTCTCTGCCGAGAGGCTTTGGGAGAGGCTTAAAAACAGTAGCAGCATCAAGCCGCTCAAGCACTTTTTCATAGCGTGATCCGTGTTTACCAGTTGCTTCAATCTTTTGGCGGAGGTGGCGCCAGTACCGTACGGCTGCCATTGTTTTCTGCCGGCCCGACAATCCCGGTACGCTCCATCTCTTCAATCATTCTGGCAGCCCGGTTGTAACCGATCTTCAAGCGGCGCTG
>JAHRHW010000043.1 GCA_019100305.1 Candidatus Thiodiazotropha taylori
TGATGGGGATGATCACTATCATGGCGGTGGCGGCGCAATGGGCTTGGGCATGATACTGTTTTTCCTGCTTGCTCAGTTGATTCGGCTCAAAAAAGGTTCTTATTGGATTGGTGTTAACAGGCCCTAGAAGTACTTTTATGCATAGACAGATCCTCCTCCTATTCATGATCTTGCTGTTTCAGGGCTGCTCATCTCTGCAGCAGGCCGAACAGTTGATGAACGGAATCCAGCCTAGCGGTGAGGTCAAAGGGGTCAAGCTGTCGGGCCTCGACCTGAGAGGCATCGATCTGCTGTTTGATGTGGAGGTGGATAACCCCAATCCGGTGGCGATCTCCCTGGATGGGCTCGATTATGACCTGAAACTACTCAATCGGAGCTTCCTGAAAGGTCAGCAGTCCATGGGCATGAGTCTGGCTGCAGATGGCAAGAGCCAGGTCAAACTGCCGGTCAGGATGGAGTTTGAGCAGCTGCTCGAGCACTACAGTGAATTGAGTAAACATGATGACGTGCCCTATCAGTTGGATCTTGGATTGGGTGTCGATGTTCCTCTGTTGGGACGGGTGCGGTTACCGATCAGTTATCAGGGGCGTCTGCCGGTTCCCAAGCTACCCGATGTCAGGGTCAGTCGGATCGATGTGCAGCGAATGAGTTTGCAAGCCATTGATCTGATGCTTGAGCTGGAGGTTGAGAATCCCAACCGTTTTGCATTGATCCTGCAGCGGCTCGATTACCAATTTAAACTTAACGGTATCGACGTGGGGCAGGGTGCGGCGGCACAAAGCCTGAACATTGATAAGCGAGGCAAGGGCAGAGTCCGTCTGCCCCTCTCCCTCGATCTGCAAAAAGCGGGCAGTGGACTCTATAGCGCCTTGATGGGTGGCCGGGGACTCTCCTACGAGTTGAGCGGTATGCTCGACGCAAGCGGCGATACCCCATTGATTGGCGATATCAAAATCCCCTTGGACAGGCAGGGCAGCTTCAACCTGAACCGCTGAGCTGTTTCGGGCTGGTTGGGCCTGAGATTGGTCGCGTACTTGGATGAAGCAATCAGTCCGCGAATGAACGCAAATTGTTGTGCTGTTTCGGACAGAACTGAAGTGAATAATTCAAACCTCATAGGGACGCGAATCATCAGCGTGCCAGACAGACGGAGAGAGTCGCTCCCCTCTCCCCAACCCCTTTCCCATCAAGGGAGAGGGGCTTTTAGGCATCACCTTGGCTGATTATGAGTCAGTGAGGTAGCAATGGTCTATGAATAAAAGGACTAAGAACTGCTGAGCCCTCAAATCCGATTATCAGTCGTAGGGTGGGGCCATGCCCAACCAAATAGGCTTTGAGTAAGCACCATTCAGATCTGATGAATTACAATTTGCGTTTATTCGCGTTCCTTCGCGGACTGTTTTCTCTTAAATATTAGCGAACCTTGGCATCCACTCGCGGTTAATGGTCCTCTAGCTTTCAGTGGGCGTATAGGCCAGGTTTGGTGCCAGCCAGCGCTCCATCTCGTCCAACGGCACCTTTTTGCGTGCCGCATAGTCCTCAACCTGGTCACGATTCAGCTTGCCGACTGCAAAATAGCGGGATTGGGGATGGCCGATATAGAGGCCGCTCACCGATGCGGTCGGTACCATCGCCATGCTCTCTGTCAGCCAGATGCCGGTATGCTGCTGTGCTGACAGCAGGGACCAGAGCAGATCCTTCTCCGTATGATCCGGGCTGGCGGGATAGCCCATGGCAGGTCGGATCCCCGCATACGCCTCGGCGATCAATTGATCGTTACTCAGGGACTCATCCGGGGCATAACCCCGGAAATCCTGTCGCACCCGCTGATGCAGCCACTCGGCCAACGCTTCTGCCAGACGGTCGGCCAGTGCTTTCAGCATGATTCCCCGATAGTCGTCATGCTCCTTTTCAAAGGCTTCCAGCTTGGTGTCGATACCAATCCCGGCCGTGCAGGCGAAAGCCCCCAGATAGTCCTTCACGGCGGAATCCTCTGGAGCGACGAAATCGGCCAAGCATTCATTATATTTTCCGTTTGGTTGGCGACCCTGTTTTCTCAGGTTGTGCAACCTGGCCAGAGGCTCTGATCGTTGGTCGTCACGATAGAGATTGAAATCATCTCCATCCGCGTTGGCCGGAAACAGGCCGACCAGGGCCGAGGCCTGCAGCCACTTCTCATCCACGATCTGCTTCAGCATCTGCTGGGCATCGGCGAACAGTTTGCCGGCCTCTTCACCTTTGACCTCGTCATCAAGAATCTGCGGATAGCGCCCCTTCAGCTGCCAGGCGTGGAAAAAGAAAGTCCAGTCGATATAGTCGATCAGCTCGTCGATGGGGATATCCTCGAGCAGCACCATGCTGGCGGGGTGCTGTTCCGACTCCGCCAGGCGGATCACCCGGCATCCCTCAGAAGGCTGGTAGTCCCCTTTACAGATATTCGGTGTGGTTGGTTGGTACTCTCGCCACGGGATCGGGGTCGGATTCTGACGCGCCTGGGCCAGCGGAATCAGATTACGGGATTGATTCGCTGTAGCTCGACGCTCCCTGACCTGTTGGTACTCCTTACGCAATTGGTCCATATAGGGCGTTCGCTGCTCTTCGGAGAGCAGGCTGGAGGCGACCGCCACCGCTCGGGAGGCGTCGGCAACATAGACCACCGGATGATCGTACTGGGGCTCGATTTTAACCGCCGTGTGGGCGATCGAGGTGGTGGCGCCGCCGATCATCAGCGGCTGGCTCATACCGAGACGTTGCATCTCCTTGGCGACATGCACCATCTCGTCCAGCGAGGGGGTGATCAGTCCGGAGAGTCCGATCAGATCCACCTGCTCCTCTTTGGCCTTTTGCAGAATGGTATCCGCAGGCACCATTACGCCGATATCGATGACTTCGTAGTTATTGCACTGCAGTACCACGCCGACGATGTTCTTGCCGATGTCGTGCACATCCCCCTTGACCGTGGCCAGCAGAATCTTGCCCTGGGCCTGGCTGCCGCAGTCGGCTTTTTCGGCTTCCAGGAAGGGCTCCAGGTAGGCTACCGATTTTTTCATCACCCGGGCAGACTTGACCACCTGGGGCAGAAACATCTTGCCGGCGCCGAACAGATCCCCCACCTGATTCATGCCATCCATCAGAGGCCCTTCGATCACCTCCAGGGTCTTGTTCACCTGCTGACGGGCCTCTTCCGTATCCGCTTCGATGAATTCGGTGATCCCCTTGACCAAAGCGTGCTCCAGTCGCTTGTCGACCGGCCAGGAGCGCCACTCCGCATCTTCCTTGACGGTTGCCTGGCTGTTGTCTCCCAGATATTGCGGGGCCAGGTCGACCAGTCGGTCACCCGCCTCCGGATCCTGGTTCAGGACCACCGCCTCAACGGTACTGCGCAGTTGCTCGGGCAGGTCATCATAGACGGCCAGCTGTCCGGCATTGACGATGCCCATATCCATGCCGGCGCGGATCGCATGGTAGAGAAACACCGCATGAATCGCCTCCCGCACCGGATTATTGCCCCGGAAGGAGAAAGAGACATTGGAGACGCCACCGGAGACCATGGCGTGGGGCAGACTGGCTTTGATCTGCCGGGTCGCCTCGATGAAGTCGACGCCGTAGTTGTTGTGCTCTTCGATGCCGGTGGCGATGGCGAAGATATTGGGGTCGAAAATGATATCTTCCGGGGGGAAACCGACCTGCTCGGTCAGCAGCCGATAGGCGCGGCTGCAGATCTCAACCTTACGGCTGAAGGTATCAGCCTGTCCCTGCTCATCGAAGGCCATCACGATCACGGCCGCGCCATAGCGGCGGCACGCGTTGGCCTGCTGGAAAAACTTATCCTCTCCCTCTTTCAGGGAGATCGAGTTGACGATGGGTTTGCCCTGAACACACTTCAATCCGGCCTCGATGATCTCCCACTTGGAGGAGTCGATCATTACCGGCACTTTGGCGATCTCAGGCTCGCCGGCGCAGAGATTGAGAAAGCGCTGCATGGCCGCCACCCCATCCAGCATCGCCTCATCCATATTGATGTCCACCACTTGCGCCCCGTTTTCCACCTGTTCCCGGCAGACATCCAGGGCTTCGTCATACTCTTCGTTGAGAATCAGGCGCTTGAACTTGGCCGATCCGGTTACATTGGCCCGCTCACCGATGTTGACGAAGAGGCTGTCCGGGCCGATGTTGAGGGGTTCCAGGCCAGCCAATCGGCACTGTTTTTCGATCTCTGGTCGGTTGCGTGGCGGCTTGTTCTGCAGCGCCTGGGCAATCGCCTGAATATGCTGTGGTGTGGTGCCGCAGCAGCCACCGACGATATTCACAAAGCCGGAGTCGGCCCATTCACCCAGATACTCGGCCATGTGGACGGCATCCAGGTCGTATTCGCCGAATTCGTTGGGCAGACCGGCATTGGGATGGGCTGAGACAAAGCACTCGGATATCTGTGACATCTCCTCCACATACTGACGCAGCATATCCGGACCCAGAGCACAGTTGAGTCCGACCGAGAGGGGACGGATATGGCGCAGGCTGTTGTAGAACGCCTCGGTGGTCTGACCTGAGAGGGTACGCCCGGATTGATCGGTGATGGTACCTGAGATCATCACCGGCAAGCTGACCTGATCCTCTTCGAAGACCAGTTCACAGGCATAGGTGGCTGCTTTGGCGTTCAGGGTGTCAAAAATGGTCTCGATCAGCAACAGGTCGCAGCCACCGGCAATCAGCCCCCGAGCCGCTTCGGCATAGCAACTGACCAGCTCGTCAAAATGGATGTTTCTCGCACCTGGGTCGTTGACATCCGGGGAGATGGAAGCGGTCCGATTGGTTGGTCCGAGTACCCCGGCAACAAAGCGGGGCTTCTCCGGCGTGCTGTATTGGTCGGCTGCCTGTCTGGCCAGGCGGGCGCCCGCCTCACTCATCTCAAAGGCCAGGGAGGACATCTCATAATCCGCCATGGAGACGCTGTTGGCGCCAAAGGTGTTGGTCTCGAGGATATCCGCGCCGGCTTCCAGGTACTGCTGGTGGATGTCGCGGATGATCTCCGGCTGGGTCAGGCACAACAGATCGTTGTTACCCTGCAGATCGGAGGGCCAATCGGTAAATCGCTCTCCCCGATAATCCTGCTCGCTCAGCTTGTGTCGCTGGATCATCGTACCCATCGCTCCATCGAGGATCAGGATGCGTTGTTGCAGCAGGGATTCAATAGGATGAACAGGGTTATGCAGGCTTTCGGAGACCATCAGTTACTCAGGTTTTAAGGTAAACGGTCGCCAATTATAGGACCCTGGCCGGTTATAGGCGAGTTGCCATTTGTAGAAACAGCCGGCCTAGGGGGTGTTGGTTGACTATGTCATAAATAAACGATGATCCAGTTGCGGTTGCAACGGGTGGGTTATAGGATTCGTGACAGGGTGAATTTTCTGTTCTTTCCCCACACGATATCCTATAACAAAACCAAAATAAGCCATTAACAACAACTCGCTGATTTGCGATCGACTCTTTAAAATACCAACCTCTAAAAAAGGAAATTATAGTGTCAAAACAAGCATTTCTGGTAGATGACTCAAAATCTGCACGTATTGTTCTCAGTCGTATGCTGAAAAAAAGTGGTTTTGACGGCGTGGAAATGGCGGAATCCGGAGAGGAGGCTTTGGAGCGTCTGCAGACGCTCACACCCGATGCCATTTTTGTCGATTTCCTGATGGAAGGTATTGATGGTCTTGAGACCATCACCGAGATCAAAAAGGATCCCCGTTTCGACGCTACCCCGGTCGTCATGTGTACCGCCAATGAGGGGGATGAGTATGTTCGTGCTGCGGTCGATCATGGTGCCCTGGGCATCCTGGCGAAGCCACCGACCGAGGAGAGTCTTGGCAAGATTATCGACCTGATCGAAGAGCATCAGAGGGAAGTGGCGATGAGTGCCCCTGCGGAGGTAGAGGCTGCCGAGGAGCAGGCAGAGCTGCCAGCGGATCAGGCCGAGGCGACTGCCCAGGCTGCGCCGGTCGGGCTCTCTGAAGCGGAATTGTGGCGTATTGCCCAGCAGGCAGCCACTCAGAGCGCAGAAGTGGTTGTTCGTGAGATTGTCGAGCAGGCGGTCTCTGATGCCATCGATCAACGTCTGGCCGGGCTGGTGGATGATTATCTGGAGCAGAAGCTGCAGCCGATGCTGGCTGAACTCAAACAGCAGCAGCCAGAGAGTGCGGCACCTGTGGAGATCGATACCGAGGAGCTGAAGAAGGAAGTGGTTGAGGAGGTCAACAGTGATCTCGAGGATTTTGTCAGACAGTTGAACCAGCGCAGCCTGGAAGAGATGATCCAGGCCTCCACTTTCAATCAGATCAACGAAACAAGGGATGAGTTTTCCGATCGCCTGAAACAGCAGGAAGAGCGAATTCTCGAACAGGTTCCTGAAAAGAACGACATGATTGAGCACATCAGAGTGGTCACTGAAGGGTCTCTGGAGGCCCATGTGCACGAGACCGCCACACAGGTATCCCAGGAGGTTGCCAACTCCATTGCTACCGAGACAGTTGAGCAGATGCTGGAGCAGCATTTGGCCCAGCAAACGGTGGTCAAAGAGAATTCTGCAGACGGTAAGGCGATCTGGGCACTGTTGGGCGCTTTACTGGCCGCCTCGGCCGGTGCAGCCTACTACTATCTGCTCTGATTGAGCAGGGCTCTGATAAATCGCACAGGGTGTGGGGTTGGTTGAGTCGTATTCAAGGCTATATTGATCATTACTCAATGATTCCCGGCTAGCGCTGTCACCGCGATCAAACCAAACGTCGATTCGTCTGTCTATCTGACAGAGTAAGCCGGTTTGTGGCAACAGATTACAGGAGCCTCCCATGTTTGGACTTGGACGCAAAACCAAAATGCCTGCGGAAGATGAGGCGTTACCTGGCCGTGCAACACGGATTCAACCTAAGGCTGAGCACTTCGTCAGCGGGCACAGGATCTTGCCGCCGTTTCCGCAGGGTATGAAAACAGCCATGTTCGGTATGGGTTGTTTTTGGGGGGCGGAGCGCCGTTTTTGGAGCCTGGACGGGGTCTATTCAACCGCTGTGGGCTACGCGGCGGGAAGCACGCCCAATCCGACTTATGAAGAGGTCTGTACCGGAATGACCGGCCACAATGAAGTGGTGCTGGTGGTCTATGATCCGGCGAAGATCGATTATCAAGCCCTGCTGAAGACCTTTTGGGAGTCTCATAATCCCACCGAAGGCATGCGGCAGGGGAATGATGTTGGTACCCAGTACCGCTCCGGAATCTATACCTTCGACGATGATCAGCTGGCGCTGGCTCAGGCGTCCCGTGAGGACTATCAGCATGCTCTGGCACAGGTGACATCCGCTCCGATTACCACGGAGATCATTGATGCGCCGCCTCTCTATTATGCCGAGGAGTATCATCAGCAATATCTGGCCAAGAACCCTGCCGGATATTGTGGGCTGGGCGGCACCGGTGTCTGCTATCCCGCCTGAAACGCCCGTAATGCCGTTTTATATGGGGGACTGCCTGGCTGTCAATCCGATCGGCAGGAAAACGCTGACTTTTAGGATCAGATGGATTTCATTTTTCTCTCGATGTGCTATGCCTATAGATAGGGGTCCCAAAGTATCTGGACAGACGCCTTTGGGATTTAATTGATCAGTAGATACCTCTCACCTGTGGTGCGCATGGAATGCGAAAATCAAATTCAACACGGCTAAATCACCCAGTTACCCATCTCGTTGGCAGAGCCTCATTACTGATTTTAATGATGCTGATATTCGCTAATCTCGTGCTATGGGTGGGTTACAGACTGAGTGTCGACAACATGCAAGAGGTGTGGCGTGATCTAACCGATCTCTCCGCCGACAGCACGCTCTATACCCTGGAACAAAGACGCAACGATTTGAGGGCGGATTTGAAGCTGCTGGCATCCAATCCGGATCTTGTCAGAGCCATTCTCTACTACGATGAGTTGGTATTGAACCGGATTGCGGCTGACTGGGAGTTGTTCGTTTCTGAAAAGCGCCTCTATGATCAAGTGCGTCTGATCGATCTGAGCGGACAGGAGCGTCTGCGGGTCGATTTGACTTCCCATGGTGCGAGTCGGGTATCCACCGATCAGTTGCAGAACAAATCCGGCCGCTACTACGTTCAGCAGGGATTGGCGATGGATGCCGGTACAATCTATGCCTCGCCGATCGATCTGAATGTGGAACAGGGAAAGATCGAAATCCCCTATAAGCCGATGATTCGCCTTGTAACACCACTGGATGTTGATGGTGAGATCAAAGCGCTTCTGGCGGTGAACGCCCTGGCCAGCCATATTTTAGGTGATCTTCAGCGGCATGCCCGACTGGTACATGGCGGACTGCTGCTGCTTGATGAATCGGGTAACTATCTGCGTGGATTCAGCAGCAATCAGGAGTGGCAGTTCATGTTTCCTGAATCATCCAATGGATCTCTTCAGTTCAATGAAAGCTACCCTGACGTATGGGCGATGATGCAGCAGACCCCGTCTGGTCAGATCAACAGACCGGAGGGGATTTTCAGCTATCGTACGGTCACTTACGGTACAAGTGGTATTACCCACAGCTACCGGTTGGTGGTGGTGATGACCGAGGAACAGCAACAGGCGCTGTTGCTACCGCAGCGAAACCTGTGGCTGTTTATTGCCCTTGTTCTAACCCTGTTGCTGGTGTTTGCGATAGTGATCATGGGCGGTTACCGCTCGGGGCAGCTAGAAGCAAAGCCTGTGGTCAACCGAAGGTCTGTCGATTTGTGGCATCTGTTCCGTTGAGTTTGCGGCTATTCGGCTTTGTGCAATAGC
This sequence comes from Candidatus Thiodiazotropha taylori, assembly GCA_019100305.1. Classification (GTDB taxonomy): domain Bacteria; phylum Pseudomonadota; class Gammaproteobacteria; order Chromatiales; family Chromatiaceae; genus Thiodiazotropha. The sequence continues at coordinate 8,813 of JAHRHW010000043.1, forward strand.
TCTCCTGCCTGGTTGAGTACTTCCACACCGACAGGAATACCCTCTCTGATACTGGCGGTTACTACGCAAAAGTCTTCAAACAGGGTCAAGCAGCGGTCACTTTTTTTCGAACTCAAAAGCTCATCTCCGGCAGTTATCTTTACATCAAGCCGACCCACCCGCAGGCGTTTTTTCTCGTTTCGAACCATTGTGCAAGTGACTTCCGTGGTAACCTCGTTTGAAGGCACATCCTCTTTCGCCATGCAGAACATCAGGCTGGCACTGAGACAGTTGGCGGCCGCCGCGGCGAGCATACGCGAGGCATTGGGTCCATTGCGCTCACCCAGGGGTGGCGGTTCGTCCATGATGACATCCTCTGCTTTCTTGAGATCGAATTTCACCCGGAAAGCGTAATCCTCTTCCTGCTCTAGGTGGATGGTGAAACGGCCAACTTCTTCTGTCATCGGTTCTTCCTCGTCGTTTGATTCGTGTTGTCAGGGCCTGGCGCGTCTATTCCGTCGCCGGGTTAATATGTATGCACAATGGTATAAAAACGATTGGATGTAAATTGTTTATCTGTCGGTCCGGTCAACACAGTGACTAGCAACAGTCTGTCGAACGATCGGTTTATCCGTCTATGATTGCCTGCCAGGCCTGGTGGTTTTGGATAAGACTCAAGGCCTGGTCCAATAGGGTTTTTCCCGGTTCTGTTCTATGCCAGGTCGAGGCGCCGGATGGATGGGGTAGTGGAATCAGATCCGTATCCCCATGAGTCAGGCTGAGGCGCTGTTGTTTGCCGATGATATCGGCCAATTTACCCACATCGAGAAACTGACTGATTGCAAGTTTACCTACCGGCAGCAGGAGTTTGGGCTTTAAAAGCTCAACCTCTCGGTCCAGCCAGCGCTTGCAGTTGGCGATTTCCGCCTTGCTAGGGACCCGATCGCCCCCCTTCGGGTTTTTGCCTGGAAAGCAACGACAGACTGCTGCCATATAGACCCGGTTGCGAAATTGCGATTCGGACAACCCGATCGAATCAAACCACTTGAAAAGGGTCGTTCCCGCAGTCCAGGCAAAGGGTCTTCCCGCGTTTCCCTCCTTGTCGCCCGGCGCTTGTCCGATCAGCAGAATCGGCGAGGGTATCGGGTTGCCCATTACCACTGGCCCTAGCATGGACTCACAAAGGTGGCATGCACTGAGTTTTTTTTGGTGTGCTTGAAGCAGTTCTATGCGAGACATGGTAATAAATTATGAATCCCCTGGTTTCACTTCTATCATAAACAGGCTCTGTGCATGACGAACAGTTATTTCAGCCAGAAAAACTATAATTACATATTTATGCATGGCTGATTATGAACGCACCCATTGGATACAAACAAATCACAAAAAACAAAAATCGGTATTTCGTTTGTTGTTATCGAGGACAAACCGCCGAATAGGAGGAGTCAATGCGAGCAGTGGTGTTGAGGGAGTTGGGAGAGCCGGAGGTGTTGAATGTTGAAGATATCCCTGAGCCTGCCATCCAGAATCCAACTGAGATCAAAGTCAGAATTATGGCGGCCGGAGTTAATCCGATCGATACCAAACTTCGTCAGAGAGGTGTGTTTACTGACGATGGCCTGCCTGCTGTGCTTGGCTGTGATGGTGCCGGTGTCGTCATCGAGTGCGGTGAAGCAGTAACCCATTTCCGGCCCGGCGACGAGGTCTGGTACTGCAATGGCGGCTTGGGGGGGCTGCAGGGTAACTATGCTGAGTTTGCCGTACTGGATGAGACGGTCTGTTGCAGAAAACCCGCTTCGCTGGATTTCGCTCATGCGGCAGCCGGACCCCTGGTGCTGATCACTGCCTGGGAAGCGATATTCGGCCGTGGGCGAATGACCGATGGCATGTCCCTGTTGGTACACGCCGGGGCTGGCGGTGTGGGCCATGTGGCGATTCAACTGGCAAAGCAGGCTGGGATAAGGGTTCTGACCACGGTCAGCAATCAGGAAAAGCAGGATTTTGTCAGGGAACTGGGTGCCGATGAGGTGATCGACTATACACAGGGTGGTTTTGTGGATGAGGTTACCCGGCTGACAGACGGTCGTGGTGCCGATATGGTACTGGATTGTGTTGGCGGCTCAGTGTTCAGCGATTCCATTGCAGCCACCGCCCACTATGGCGATCTGGTGACGCTGCTCGATCCAGGAACCGGAATCGAGTGGAAAGAGGCACGCAATCGGAATCTGCGCATAGGATTCACTTTGATGCTGACACCCATGTTGCGCCATCTTCCTCAGGCGAGAATCAATCAGGTGGCTATCCTGAGCGATTGTGCCGAGATGATCGATAGCGGCTGTCTCAAAATTGCGGTGAATCGGATTCTTCCCTTTGAGCAAGCGATGCAGGCTCATCGGCTGATTGAGCAGGGAGGAATGATCGGCAAGCTTGTATTGAGCCCCGAGGCGGGAATAGATCAATAACCGGATCCGATGTGAGCGATTATTTGAACAGTACACCACCGGTTTGCTCTATAGTTAAATGCAGAAACAGCCATAGGATTTGCACCGGTTTCTCAATGATTGCGGTTTACTAGGCTCTGTGCCTGATTGAAAGCCGGCACTGATCTACTGTCTGTTCAGTCGCTTAATCACCGATAAGCCATGGAACATCTTTCTGGTAAGCTGGCATGAGATATCACGAATCCATAGATTATGTTGAGTTTCCAGCCTCGGACCTGGAAGTGGTCAAGGTGTTTTTTAAACAGGTTTTCGGTTGGGATTTTATCGATTACGGTGAGGACTACTGCGCATTTTCCAACGCCGGACTTGATGGCGGGTTCTACCACTCTGAACTGACCACTGCAGCTGAGCGAGGCAGTGCCTTAATCGTCTTCTACAGTCGCGACCTGGAGAAGACTCAGGCAAAGATCGTCGATGCCGGTGGACGTATCAAAGTCCCGGTGTTTGAGTTTCCAGGAGGCAGGCGTTTCCATTTTTGCGACCCAAACGGCAATGAGTATGCGGTATGGTCAGATGTTCAGGCGCAACAGGGCGGATTGGATTAGTGTTAACAGGCCCTAGTCAATCGGTGTGATACGGAACACTCTGAAACTGGTTTCGGGCAGCACTTCCCGATCATAAGCAACCTTCAGCTTGAACACCATGGCTTGACTCAGTGGTTGCCCCTTGGCGAGGAGCAGGGCACCCGCATTGGTTTTGATCGGTTGGTCGACGATCATCCCCGGTTCAAGTTGATCGAGGGGTAGATTCAGTATCTCGACTTTGCGGTTCATCGAACCCTGGATGAGTATCTCCACCAATGCCGGGTCGAAGTGTTCAGGATTGTCCCTTAGGTATTCGATCGCCGAATCTTCTGAATTGCCAGTGTTGAGAAGTTTATCGTAATTGATGGCGACCTTTAAAATCTGTCCTCCCAGGATCGCCTTTTCCTCATTGTTCAGTTTTCCCTGAATTTCGATCTTGCCGATATCATCGAGTTGATGTTCAATCATGGCAGCGACGGTTTCAAGGCGGGGTATATGTTTTAACAGTCGGCTCCCCATCTCTGGATGGGAGTTATAGAGCTCCGTTTCCGCCTTGCTTAATTCATCACCGGCCATGACTTTGTGTATCAGTTCGTCGGGTAGACTGACGTATCCCAGTTGGCAAAGCATACCGGCAAGATCGTAGTGCCAGCCATCTTCCAGGGAAAGACTTCTGACAATACTTCTGACATGGTGTTTAATGCGGGAAGATTGACTGAATGCGTCTGGATTGACCATGCTGAGAACATCGGCCAGTAGATCAACCGCCCCTTTCAGGGTCTTGTTCAGTAACACCTTCTCATTGGTGATCAGGCGATACTGCTTGATACCCTCAATGACAGTCTGGTAGAGAACCTCCGTCTCTACCGGTTTATTCAGAAAACGGAAGATATTGCCATCGTTCACCGCGTCGATGGCAACATCCAGATTGGCGTTACCGGTAAGCATGATGCGTACCGTGTTGGGTGACAGTTCCCGTACCTTGGACAGAAACTCCACCCCATTCATATTCGGCATCTGCATGTCGGAGACCACTAAAGCAAATGGACCTCCATCTCTTACAGCTTGAACCCCGTCAGCACCACTGGTGGCTGTTTCAAGGTTCAGGCGTTTGCGAAATTGTCGGCGAAAAGAGTCAAGCAGGTTACGGTCGTCGTCCACCATTAATACTTTTTCAGGTGGTTTGTCCATCAAGGTACTCCTGGGCAATATTGTGCCAACGGTTGAACTCTTCATCACCGAGCAGGGATTCTAGAGACTGGGGGTCGTAGTGTTGCCTGTACTCATCGTCGCCTAACCAATGCATCAGCAGGTTGGCGCCGTAGACCAACAAACAATCCTTACGATCGATCGATTGATATTCATGATTATGGTGGTGTGCAACCGCCTCAACTGCGGAGAAGGGCAAACCCCACAAGCCCATCAGATAGGCACCGATACCGGCATGATGGCACCACAGGGCTTCTGCTTCAGCTTCGAACAAGGGCTGAGTATCCTGAGTGGCCTGTTTCACGATACGACGATACTCATCCTGGTCCTGCGACGCGAGAATCAGTTTTCCCAGGTCGTGCAGCATGCCCGCCATAACCGGGGTTTCCAGTTCCTGGCGACTCAACCCCATCGCCATGCCCAACTGCCTGACCAGGCCTGATACCGACTGGCTGTGTTGCCAAAGGGGCTCAAGTTTGAATTCATCGATCAGTGCCTGATCGAGACGTGAGAAGATGGCTGCCCCCAGTGCCAGATTGGAAACTGTCTCGATACCGAGCAGGGTAACCGCGTGTTGCGGTGATGAGATCTGTTGCGGTAGCCCGAAAAACGCGGAGTTGACCATTTGCAGTAGTTTGGTCGACATCCCCAGGTCCTTGGCAACGATCTCACCAATCTCCGCCAGTGAAGTGTTGTCCGACTGTAGCGCCTCGATCATCTGCTGATAGCTGGCGGGTAGACTGGGAAGTGATCCCAGGCTGTTGACCATCTCCGTCATGGCGGGATTGTTCAGTAGATCCCTCAGCTGAAAGACTCGTTCCAATATGACAATCAGCGTCTGGGTGTCACAGGGTTTGGCAATAAACTGATGCGCGTGGTGGACAATTTCCTGGGCGGGTGTGCGAAGAGCCTGGCCGGAAAACAGCAGACGGGTGGTGCTTGGGTATTGTTGTTGTACCTGCTTCAGCAGTTCGCTGCCACTCTTGTTGCCGAGCTGGGTCTCACTGATGACGATCGCTATTGGTTGTTGCTGGAACAGCTCCAATGCACTGGCGGATGAGTCGCAAAAGTGCAGCTGCCACTGGTCGTTGTGATCCCTGAGGGTTCTTTTCAGAGCTTCAAGCTGATTCTGATCGCTATCAACAAACAGGATATGGTTGGTGTCAAATAGTTTCATCGGTGGTGATGCCCACTTGTTTTGATTCTCCCAACACCTCAAGGAGACGCTTGAGAGTCATTGGTTGTCTGCCGTGCGACGGGAGATGCATAGAGCCGCTAATCAAGCTGATCATTTTTTGTTCTTTGTTTACTTCGACTTAACCTGAGTGTAGTACCTCTGTGGGTAATTGTGTCGAAACAGAATTAAAGTTCTCTGTTCATTCGGCTTGATCGATCAACAGCACCACACCCTGAACACCGACGACTTTGACTTTGGTTCCAGCTGGGCAATCGTCACCATGGATTTTCCATGTGCTGTCGTCAACACTGATTTTTCCCACGCCGTTGATGATCGGCTCCTGCAGGGTGAATACCCGGTCGATATACTGCTCACCCCGCCGGTTGAGATGGGGGCTGTCGGTTTCGATCGGGCGATGCTGCAGAAACAGGCGAACCAGCACAATCACGGCAACACTGAAGACGGCGAAAAAGATCAGCTGGAGTTGCCAGGCAAGCTCCGGATAGAGCAGCAGTGCCAGGCCGGTAATGGCTGCAGAGAGTCCCATCCAGATTAAAAAAGCTCCCGGCGAGAAGACTTCCAGGATTATCAGTACAACCGCCAGGATGAACCAGTGCCAATAGTCGAGTTGAGACAGCCAACTCATTGGTTGCTCTCCTTACTGTTTTTCTGAAAGGTCTGTTTGGCGATCTCCCCGATACCGGCAACGGAACCGATCAGGCTGGAAGCTTCCAGCGGCATCATGATCAATTTCTGATTTTCTGCTGAGGCGATGCTCTGCAGTGCCTCGGTATATTTCTGTGCAACGAAGTAGTTGATGGCATTCACATCACCCTTGGCGATCGCTTCGGAGACCAGGGTTGTCGCCTTGCTCTCAGCGGCTGCCAGCCTCTCTCTTGCCTCCGCCTCACGAAATGCGGCCTCCTTCTCACCTTCCGCCTCCAGAATGGCGGCCTGTTTTTCACCTTCCGCCCGGAGGATCTCGGCCTGTCGCATACCTTCCGCCTCCAGGATGGCGGCTCGCTTGTCCCGTTCCGCCTTCATCTGTCTGGCCATGGCATCGACCAGGTCTCTCGGCGGTGAGATATCCTTGATTTCGATACGCGTGACTTTAACGCCCCAGGGTGTGGTGGCGTCATCCACAACGGTGAGCAGTTGAGTATTGATCTTGTCCCGTTGGGAGAGCAGTTCATCCAGGTCCATCGATCCCATCACGGTACGGATGTTGGTCATGGTCAGGTTGAGAATCGCCCCATAGAGATTGTTCACTTCATAGGCGGCCTGTGAGGCGTCCAGTACCTGGAAAAAGATCACACCATCCACGGTAACCATGGCGTTATCCTTGGTGATGACCTCCTGTGAGGGCACATCGAGCACCTGCTCCATCATATTCATCTTTTTGCCGACCTGGTCGATCACTGGAACAATCAGATTGAGGCCGGGTCGCAGGGTTTTGGTATAGCGACCGAATCGCTCCACCGTATACTCATTGCCTTGAGGCACACGCTTGGCGCCCAAAGCCACCAGCACCACAGCAAGAACAAGAAAAACCAGAACAAAAATATCCATTTGTATGCCCCCATGATGACATGACTGTGATTGAATTCTCCGGCAGTAGCGCTTCCATCTTCTCCCGGTTAGACCTTTATGACCTCAGATCAATTCTGAATCAAGTCCGGGATATGAAGAAATCTCCTGAGTCAATGCCAATGGCTGCGCTGGCGCTTGAAAAAGCTATATAGATTCAGCGGTTACTTGATTATGTCTGAGACATCCACCAATCAGCGGAAGTTTCCACATCTTTCCGGCATTGGTGCGCAACAGGCTTCGTGTCAAAATGGCGCTATGAACGATTCAATCAAACCCCCGAAGTCAATCATGCGCAAAGTCGGCAGAGCGATTGCGGATTTCAAGATGATTCGCGATGGGGATCGTATCCTGCTCGGCGTATCCGGAGGCAAGGACTCCCTTACCCTGTTACAAGTACTCTCCCATCTGCAGCGCTACGCACCGGTCGAGTTTGAACTGGGCGTAATCACGGTGGATCCTGAGATCGAGGGATTCGATCCAGCACCGCTGAAAGCCTACTACGAGGCATTGGGTGTCTCCTGGATCTACGCCGAACAGCCGATTATGCAGGAGGCCAGGGAGAATATGTCGGGTGACTCGTTCTGTGCCTATTGCGCACGTATGAAACGGGGCATCATGTACAGTACCTGTCGCAAGCAGGGCTATAATGTTCTGGCATTGGCTCAACACCTGGACGACCTGGCGGAGAGCCTGATGATGTCCCTGTTTCATGGTGGCCAGATGCGTACCATGAAGGCGCACTATGTGAATGATGCGGGAGATATCCGCATCATACGCCCGCTGGTCTATTGTCGTGAGACTCAGACCGGCGAGTTTGCCGTGAAAGCGGGATTGCCGATCATTCCTGACAGTTGTCCGGCCTGTTTCACCAAGCCGACCCAACGTGCCTACATGAAGCAGCTGCTGGCCCGGGAGGAGCGCGGCAACAGCCACCTGTTCGCCAATATGCTGCATGCCATGAAACCGATGATGGATGAAGCACCGCCATGAAAATCAAACATATCTCAATTCCCACCAAGGTCGCCCGTCC